>NZ_CAIP01000312.1 GCF_000297435.1 Microcystis sp. T1-4
GAAGTATTACCTCGCGGTAACGCTCTCTAAGGATGGCAAGAAAATTTACCGAATAGGGGGAAGGGTGAAGTTAAATCACCCTTCTTTTTTGTTGATTAACGCATCTCAAGCAACTATTACTCATTTTCTGGATACCCCTGTAAGATAAACTAGAGAATTTCTTGGAGATTAAGACAATGTTTCGCCAAATTTTATTATCTAGTCTCGGTTTGTTGCTAATTTATCCCCTAGGGAGCGAGCCAGCAGCGGCCAGAACCATGAGAGTTAATTGTGAAAGTCAAAGCGGTCGCACTACTCGCTGTCCCGTCAATGCTCGATGGGCCCAGGTGAGATTAACCCGCACTCGCTCCGCTGCTCCCTGTGAGGGTAATTGGGATTTCCAAAACGGCAATATTGTGGTGAGAAATGGTTGTCGGGGCGAGTTTGAGGTACGCACCGACGACCATCACGGTAATTCTGGTGGCGGTTGGGAAGGTAATGTTTACGAAGAATTTCGCCTCCCCAATATCGGTCGTTTTGTCGTTGATCGCCGCAGTTATTATGATAGTGGCAGAATTAGAGAATTTGATGCGATCGTTAATGGCAGTCGCGAGCGTTGGTGGGCTAATTGTCGTGGCGGCGAACTCGGCAGCGGTAGTCGTCGCATCCGCTCATCCCGGGAAATCGATCGAGTAGTGGACTTTGTTTGTGAGGATCGGGGTTAATCGATTTTACAGAGACGATAGCCGACACCGTGGACAGTTTCGATAAAATTTTCGGGCGCTCCTGCCGCTTTTAGCTTTTGTCGTAGTGCGCGCAGGTGAACCTTAACCGTATCTTCTTCCACGGATTCCTCCATCGGCCAAACGTGCTGGATGATGGTGCGGCGACCGATTAAGCGATAACCGTGGCGCAGCAGCAGTTCTAAAATGCAGTATTCTTTGGGGGTGAGATGGATGGCAACGCCGGCATAACTAACTTCGTAGGCCCCGGGATCTAGGCGTAAATGACCCCATTCTAAAATCGGCGGCAGCGAGGCCACATTGCGACGGAGTAAAGCCCGCACCCTGGCGAATAATTCCCCTAAATCCACCGGTTTAACGATATAGTCGTCGGCTCCCGCATCTAAACCGGAAATTTTATCGCTAACTGTATCCCGGGCCGTCACCATTAGGATCGGCATCTGATAACCACGCGATCGCAATTGTTGACAAAAACTAATGCCATCTAATTGCGGCAACATGACATCTAATAGTAACAGGTCGTAATCGCTGGCCCTGATGTATTCTAAAGCCGATTCTGCCTCTAAAGCCGTATCGACCACATAAAATTGGTCGGTGAGGGCTTCCGCTAAGGTGGCTGCCAAACGGCTATCGTCTTCAACTAAAAGAATCCTCATGGAACGCTAGAGATGGGTTAACCGTTAGCAGCTGCCGATATCAAGATCAGCATCAGTTTAAACTTATCAAAAAATGTTCATTCTTTGAAATACAGCTTAATAATAAAACACCTCTCGACTCTTTGACCAAAATTTTGTAAAGTTATATTTCAGATTAATTATTTCTTGCACTTAAATAACCAACTTATGCTTTACCTAGCAAGGGTTGGAGAAAAATCTTTCCGATTTCTTTCCGTTATCTTTCCGATTTCTTTACTATATTGATCTTCCCGATATCTTTACCAAATTTTATCGATATCTTTTCGATCTTTTCACCGGTTTCTTTTCGTGTCCTTTGCTACAATTGTTGAGCGTTCTTGATGGACTCGCCCGAGAAATTAAGCATCGATCGCCAAATTGACCCTGCGGGAAAGGCTGAGAAGGCATTTTGTCCCGAAGTCGTCCCGCAGCAATCCTTTACCCCACCTTAAGGAGATTGTTTTGCTATGACTTTTGGACCTGCTTCCCAACTTGGAGTGGCCCGGTACGAAGAAACTCCCCCGCTAGAATTGCTCCCCGGACAATCGGCGGCCGAGAAAGAAACTTTAATTCAAGCCGTATACCGGCAAATTTTGGGCAATGCCTACGTTATGGAAAGCGAACGGGCAGTGGTTCCTGAATCCCAATTAAAAATAGGAGAATTAAGCGTTCGGGAATTTGTCCGTGCGATCGCTAAATCCGATCTCTATCGCTCCCGTTTCTTCGATACCTGTCCCCGCTATCGTTTTATCGAACTCAACTTTAAACATTTCCTCGGTCGCGCTCCCGACGGATTGGAAGAAATGCGCGCCCACAGTACAATTCTCGATAGCCAAGGCTACGAGGCAGAAATTGACTCCTACCTCGACAGCGACGAATACCAAAACACCTTTGGCGAAAACATCGTTCCCTATTGTCGAGGCTATAAAACAGAACCGGGGCGCAATATGGTGGGATTCACCCATATTTTCGCTCTATCTCGCGGTAACTCCAGCAGCGACCTGAAGGGCAGTATTTCTGGTAAAGCTCCCGTACTGAACAAATACGTTATTCAAGAAATTCCCCTCCCCGTTATTCCCCCCTCCGGTGGTTCTGTGGGTGATGGTTGGTCTTTCCAAGATACCTCTAGTGGTGCGCGGTCGCGTTTGGGTGCCGGTGCCGGGGAAGAAGGCAAGGTTTACCGCATTGAGGTGACCGGTTATCGTTCCTTGGGCAAAGTTAACCGCGTCTCCAAGTTCCGCCGCAGTAATCAGGTTTATTTCGTCCCTTTTAACAAATTATCCCAAGAATACCAGCGCATCCACCGTGAGGGGGGTGTTATCGCTAGTATCACCCCGATTAACTAGAGTTCCGGTCAGCTATCGTTTTTGTTTAGGAGAATCTCAATGAGTTTAGTTTTAGAAAGTCCAGTGGAGCTGCGACCGTCGAGAAGTCCCGACGAAGTGGCCGCAGTAATTCGGGCAGTTTACAAGCAGGTTTTGGGGAATCCCCACGTGATGGAAAGCGAGCGCCTAACCACTGCCGAATCGCAACTGGCTAATGGTAATCTGACGGTGCGGGAATTTGTCCGTGCGATTGCTAAATCGGATTTTTATCGCCGTCGTTACTTTGAGTCCTGCGCTCCCTACCGTTTTATCGAGTTAAATTTCAAACACCTCTTAGGTCGGGCCCCGGCGGACCAGGGAGAAATTTCAGCCCATATCCAGATTTGTGTCGGTCAAGGCTACGAAGCGGAAATCGACTCCTATCTCGATAGCAGCGAATATCAAAGCAAATTCGGCGATAATATTGTTCCCTATTACCAAGGGGCGAAAAGCCAAGTCGGTCAGAAAAATATTAACTACAATCGCACCCTTTCCCTCTACCAAGGTTATGCCGGGGTTGATAGTGCTTTCTCCGCGGCCCGTTTGGGTGCGGAAGTGGCGACTAATAGCGCCAGTCCCATCACTTTACCTAGTAAAGGTGGTCGTTTGAGTGCCTACAAAGACGCAACCGAGAAGACTTTCAAAATTGTCGTTAAAGGGGCGAAATTTGATAGTCCTCGCCGGGTTAGTACCACGGAATATCTGGTACCAGGCGATCGCATGACTCCCCAAATTCAGCGTATCCATCGGGCGGGCGGTACGATCGTTAGTATCACCGAAATCGCCTAAAAACCTCGATAGTGAACGAGTAGGGATAGCTTCTCTACTCGTTGAGGGGGTTTTTGCCTCACAGATAAGCTGTACTGGATTTAAACTGCTTGTTGAGATGAGGCAAGAGGCAAGACCCCCCCCAACCCCCCCGACTTCGGGGGGGGGCAAAGGAGGGTTGGGGGGATTGGGGGAGATTCGGCTAATCTAAGGATAGGCGGTTAAAATGGGTCTTGGCTTACTGGATTTAAACGGCCTAGAAGAATTTTAGTACAAATGCTCGAAATCCCTCTTTTGCAGCTACCTTCTTCCCTCTCATAAACGGTCTCAAGGAGTAATTTAAATACCAAAAAGCTGACTTTAAATCTCCGAAAAAACAGTTATTATTTTAAGGCTAAATATTGAGCTTTTTAATATTTAGCTATAACCAGAGTAATCGTGATTAATTTACCGAAATATTTTCACGATCAATACTGTTGTTTTGTTGATTGTTTAATAACAATCACTGGTTTGATTGCGACTAAGTTAATCCTAGTAAAAATTATAATTCCACTGCAAAAAAATAAGTTATAATCAGAAGAAGAATAGCTTAAGATTACACTTAAGTATCTCCTAAAATTTTCGAGAGCGAATAGTGAAATGCCCCCTTCTTATTCGCTCTTTTTTCTACGAAAATTCCTTGATAATTAATCGTTAAAACCTGCTTTATCCTATGGATATCAGACAATTTGTCAAACTTTCCCTCGGTCGTTGGCGATCTCAGCGCAGCGCTCACCATCTAGCTTTTACTCACTTTGAACAGGTCAAATCGACGATCAATATCGTGCCTTTAAAAAAAGAAGATCAGGAGGTAATCGACCTGTGTAAGTCCTATGATATCGATGCAAATTTTGCCAGTAATCCCTTTCGCATGAGTTGGCAAGGAGAATCGGATTGGGATGATGAATCTACCTTTGAAGGAACGACAATTTTAATCCCAATTCCCGATGAAAATAATCCTCGATCAGGGCGATTATTGCGGGATCAAGGTTATGCAGAAACTATTCCCTCCATCGGTCGTTATCACTTTCAAGAAGACGGCACTTTTGTCCTCTTAACCGAATATGAAAGAGCCACTGCTGAAGAAAAAATCTGGTTTGTTACTCCTAATTTTCGCCTACGAGTATCTTTGATTAAAACCAGTGAGGGGACGGGAGTAGTTACGGCTTCTTTTTCCTCAGAAATTCGCGATTTATCTGTATCTTAGGGCAGTAAAAACCATGGCGGACAGTGATTTACTTTTAACTCTAGCTCACTGGATAGCGGGGGATTTTAGCAATCAGCAACAAGCTTTTGAAGATGCCAAAAATTACGCCCATATCCATGTATTTTTCCGACCTTTACCCTGGGATTTTTTCGGAGGAATTGGGTTTTATTCCGAACAGGTTTACGATTACGATCTCTGGCGACCCTATCGGCAAGGGGTGCATCGTTTTATCGATCGAGGAGAGGATATTTATATCGAAAATTACAGTTTACAAAACCCGATGTTTTATGCAGGAGCGGGACGGGAACTGTCAATTTTACGCAGTATAAAACCAGACAAAATTGCTCGCCGTTATCACTGTTCGATGATTTTTCAACGGCAGGGAAATCTCTTTCGTGGCCAGGTAGAGGGCAATAGTTGTTTTATCGAAAAATACGGCAAAAAAACCTATTTAGTTAGCGATGTGGAACTGACAGAAAACACTTTTGTCAGTTTTGATCGCGGTTTAGATGTGGACAACCACGAACAGGTATGGGGATCAACGGCGGGAGCTTTGAAATTTGTCAAAATACAGAATTTTGCCGCCGAAGTTCCTTCGATGATTTGAACGGTTAATCAGCAGACTGAACGGAAACCAATGGAAACTATCCAAGAATCTACCACCATGCTCCCACCAGTCGCCCGTCAAAAAATGCAAGCTTGGATCCGGAGCCGTCATCTGGTTTGTTCGGGCAACTTTTTCCTCTTTGAAACCTTAGATTATTCTGCGGTGGAACGCTTCGAGCAGTGTGTGAAAAGTTTAGGCGGAACGGTGATTTCTGTGGAACCGCTTAAACGAGTTTGGATCGGCACTCACCGCAAAATTCTCCTCTACCAAGTGAAAGCGAGTTTACACACTCCCCACCATGAATTAAAACAATATTGGTTTAAGTATGGCAGTTTTCAAACTCGCTTTGATGAAAATATTTAACTATTAATGGCTCGCTGGCGATTTTTCTCGATTAAGTCTTCTAAAAAAGAAGACTCGACACAACGGCGCTCGGAACAATAGGTCATTAAATTCACACCATTAATAATCTTGACTGTACTGACGCGCACACGAAAATTATCGGTAATAAACCAGCAGCGCTCCTGTCCTTGATTACGCTCGTATTCTGTATCTATAGTTAATACTCCATCCTCGGCAAAATGATAGACCCCGATAACGGGAATGTCTTCCACATAGCCTTTATTGCGGAGAAATTTGCCATAGCGAGCATTGACAGGATTGGGAACATCGACTAGAATCGCTTCGTAGTTAGGATCGGGGGCTTTTTCGCTTAAATTGCCCTGCCATTGAAAACTAGCTCCGCCACTAATTAACTCTGGATTTACCCCTTGTTCTCGGCAAACTTCCAGAACTTTGGGATTATCTGCGGCTAAAACCTTGATAATTAAGTTAGATTCTCCTGATTCATCTCCCGCCGCGTCAAAACGATGAACAGTACGTTGAGAAAACCAAACTCCTTCACTTTTGCGAAAGAAATCTATCATTGTCATTGGTGTTTTTTTTAGCATCGATCGCTCACTTTTACTTAGTTGCTTAACCAAATTTTACAATCTCAGAAAAAAGCCTTAAAAATCCATAGAATAACTGTTTAAATTTTACGATCTATTGGCTGTACTTAACTTCGGTTCGCGGTACAGTGTTGCTCATCAAGATGAAGTGTAACCTAATTTGGTATCGACCACCGACACCCCAAAACGAAAACTTCCTACCTGATCATTAAGATAACTGCTGTAAGAAACCCGTTTTCTTGAGTAGATTGGAGGAAAATATATAGATCCTGCAAACAGCTTAGATGCTCTAATGCTCAAAACTATCATCAAGGAAAGCGTCCGCAAAGTTATGCGGGAAGAATGGTTTAAATTCTTCGAGATGCTGATTCCCTATATTGATGATATATAGCGGTTCTCGCATCTGTGCGGCACACTCAAACCTTTGCTGATTAAGCTGTTCAGGATCGGGAATGTACCTCTTGTGAATCAGAAACGCTATAGAACAAGCTGACATAGAAGCAACCTTTAATCCTGTTGATTACAAAGACGACGGCTTCGTTGATATTACAGACTGGTTTAATCGTGAAGATCTGGATCAGTAGATCAGCCAATAAATTTTTGGAGAAACTAGATGCCAATAGCCGAAAATCTGTTTTGACTAAAATTGGTATTCTCAAAACCTGCCTTGAAACTCAAAACCTTTATCCTCCTGAAGAACTTGATATCAAAAAACTTAAAGGTGAGTTGAAAGGATTCTCCAGAATTCGTGTTGGCAAAATGCGAGTTATTTTTAAAATCGGCAAGGAGACAGAGGCAATATTTACGATTAATTAAGCGATTAGCAACGTTCGGATTTACCAATTATTTTCGATACTGCTTTCCGCAGCCATCTAACTTTCATGGGTTAATTTAGCCAATACTGCTTCTTCTTCGTCAGCAAAGTCTCTAACTTCAACTTGAGCAACTGATTTTTTAATTTTCTCGCGGGCAGCCAGAATAATCACCTAGACTTCTGACATAATTAACTCTTGAGAGTTCAAAAATGGGAAAATAGGGATGAAGTTGCCTAAAATATCTTTATACTTAGTTCTCCTGACTACTGACTACTGACTACTGGCTCCTCTCTCTGAGGATTACCGGTCACTGATTACTGATTACTGATTACTGATTACTGATTAGAGAATACCTGCGTTAGAAAGACCGAGAACCAGTCCCGCACCGAGAATATGGCCAAAACTCATGGTAGCCAATAATTCCGGCAGACCGAAGCTTTTTTTGGAGGCTAACTGCGGCAAGGGTAAAGCCGGGCCTGCTCCGGTATTTTGGATGGCAAAATAACCGATAACGAACGCTACTAGGTTAGCTAACGTCATGGTAATCCCGACGGATAAATTCCAAGGAATGGTTTGAGCAGTGGCTAAAAGTAAGGCGGAAGGGATCATTTGCGCTCCAGTCTTGATAAGATTTTGTTAATCACAGGGCATTATAAAAAGCTCTTGACCCGAAACTGCTTTTTGTTTGAATACTTAACAGTTTTTGTAACGTTTTGTGAATAAGATTAAATGCGAATTAAAATTTGCGGCATTACCCAACCGGACCAAGGCCGAGCGATCGCCAATTTAGGAGCTACGGCCTTAGGTTTTATCCTCGTACCGAGTTCGCCTCGTTACGTCAACAGCGAGCAAATTAACGCTATTATCGCCGCAATACCCGACAAAATTGATTTTATTGGGGTTTTTGCCGACGAGCAACCGGAAATTATTCAGCAAATAATTGTTAAAACCCCCTTGACAAGTGTGCAGTTACATGGTATGGAATCTCCCGAATATTGCCAAAGGTTGCGGCAATTATTACCCGACCGGGAAATTATCAAAGCTTTGCGGATCAAAGACAGAGAAAGTTGGGAAAAGTCGGCAATTTACTTTAATAGCGTCGATACTTTACTTTTAGATGCCTACCATCCCCGATTGCTCGGCGGTACGGGACATACCTTAGACTGGCAAGCCTTAGCCAGTTTTTCGCCCCCCTTGCCCTGGTTTCTCGCTGGAGGACTCAACCCCGATAATATTAGTGAAGCTTTAACCAGGCTGCACCCCGATGGTATTGATGTGTCTAGCGGCGTTGAGCGATCGCCTGGTGATAAGGATCTTAAAAAAGTCGCCCTCTTGTTAGAGCGACTGCAAAAATCCAGTGATCAGTGATCAGTTAGAAGGTTTTGGGTGTTGGGGTTTTAGTTGAATTCCCCCATTTCCCTGACTAGAAGAAATTGGGTTTATGACGGATCAGGTTAAGATACTCCTCGCGGGTTTTCTGCTCGTCTTGGAAGACTCCTAACATGGCACTGGTGACGGTCCAGGATCCGGGTTTCTGCACCCCGCGCATCACCATACACATATGGGTTGCTTCCATGACTACCGCAACCCCTTGGGGGTCGAGAATTTCTTGAATCGCTTCGGCAATCTGACGGGTGAGGCGCTCTTGCACCTGTAAACGACGGGAATACATTTCCACAATGCGGGCCAATTTACTTAATCCGACCACCTTTTGGTTAGGAATATAGGCAACGTGGGCCCGACCCATGAAGGGTAACATATGATGTTCACAGAGACTAAAGAAGTCAATATCGCGCACTAATACCATCTCATTATGACCTTCATCGAAGATCGCACCATTAACGAGGGTTTCTAGGGATTGTTGATAGCCCTGGGTGAGAAACTGCATCGCTTCGGCCACCCGTTTGGGGGTTTTTAATAAACCTTCTCTGTCGGGATCTTCCCCCACCGAGATCAGGATATTTCTGACCGCATCCATCATCTGTTCTTTGTTTTCGTCGGAAGTTGGATGAATTTGAGCGGTTTTGCCATTGTGGGTGTTGCGATCGGGGCGAGTGGTCACGCGTGCTTGGATAGCGTCGGTTAGATTACCGTTTAAACCGTTAGAAGAAGCTATGGTCATAATGAGGATGCCTGTAGGCGAATTGATTGATAAATAGAAGTATTTTGGGTTATAATGCCCCCGCACTGGGCATAATGGTCATCGTTTCCACTACGGCCTGTTTGGGCAGTAACACCGCTTGCAGAATGGCCTGAGCGATGATATCTGGGGTCAACATGGCCGAGCGATCGAAATCTGCTTTAACGCTATCGCTGTCCCAGATGGGAGTATTGACAGCCCCGGGGGTGATAATCGTGACGCGAATGGCGTTGGCCCGCTCCTCGATCGCCAAAATGCGAGAAAATGCCACTAATCCAGCTTTGCTGACACTATAGGCCCCCCAATCGGGGAAAAAATTATCGGCGGCGATCGAGGAAACATTAACGATCATGCCTCCCCCCTGTTGACGCATAGCAGGTAAAATCCCTTGCACGCACTGATAAACGCTGGTTAAATTGAGAGCGATCACCCGCTGCCAGTCTGACAAAGGTGTGTCGGCCAAGGGATTTGTGTAACCCATGCCGGCATTATTGATCAGGATGTCGATCGGTCCGGATTCTTGGGCGATTTTAGCGATACTAGGAGCTACTTCCGGGATATCTGCCAAATCTAAGGGGTAAGCTTGGGCTGATACGCCTAAATCTGCCGCCATTGCCGCCACGGTTGCCAATTTTTGTTGATCGCGACCGATTAACACCAGATTAATTCCCGCCTTGGCGAAAGCGAGGGCGGTTTCTTTGCCGATGCCGCTACTGGCTCCGGTGATCAGCGCTCGCTGTTGACGAATAACAGAGTTCATGGTATAATCTGAAATCTCTTAACTCTTGGTAGTTAGGGCAAAATTTTGGCGGTCAGGGAAACCCTAGAAAGGTTTAAGGGAGTTGGGTTAGATCGGAGCAATTTTTCTGGCACCAAAAAGGTCGCGTCCACCCAGGGCGGGGGGAGGCATTGACTATCGGGTAGGTTCAAGATTAAGAATCGTTACAAAATTTTACCTAGCCAATTATAGCACTGTTAAGTCAGGGATCACTAATTTTTGTGTATATTCAGATAGATATCTAACCAGGGAGAGAAAAAAGCGGCCTGGTGGGCGAGAATTCTTGCGGCTGTCTTGGTCGAAAACTCTCTTCCCCTGCGCTCACAACTACTCACCGGAGGAGATGCCAGTGCTGGGTTGAGTGCGATTGACAATCACCACTCGATCGCCGATAACGGGACTTCTAGCGAGGAGAATTCCCTCGTTATCCTTCATTTCCAAGCGGCGAAAATCGAGACTTTGGCAACGTTGAAACACCGAATTAGCCAATTTATCCTGTTGTGATGCCTCGAGGCTATACCAATTATCGCCCAAAATAACTACTAGACGACTAGCCAAAAAATCTGCCTCTACGGTAGAAATAATACCGGCGGGATAACGAGTAGTTAAATCGGTAATTTCCTCTTGAATGGCTGCGACTAAACTTTGTTCGGGAGTCAATCGCGGTTTGGCTTTGGTAATCGGGACGGGAATCGGTGCCTCTGGTGCGGTTAATTCTGGGGGAGTTTCGATAATTTCCCCGGCTGCCGGTGGGAGACTAGGGATAACTTCGGGCATATTTTCGGCAATTTCCCCGGGATTTTTCGGTAAACTGATGACGGCGACTAAGAGGATAGTGACTAAACTTCCTGTTAACAAGCCAGTGATTAACCAATCGGGAATTTTTTCGCCAATTCCCGTCGGTAAAAGTCGGCGAATTTTGTTCAAAATTGCCGTCCACCACCCCTCCACCTGATCGAAATCCGGTAAAATATCGTCGATTCCCTCGACTGCTTCCATGGGAGAATCTGGGGTTAAACTTTGCTCAACTTCCGCGAATTCGTCTGGTTTTAAGGCAGCGGCTAACTGTTGCGTTGAGTTAAGAAGATTATCAACGACAACTTTGGGAGGTAACACTGTCCCCGTTCCCGTGTTAAGTTGGGAAACGATCGAATTTAACTGCTCGATCGCCTCTTGTAGTCGGATCACCGTTTCTGCTTGGCTGAAATTCTCTCGCTCGTTTGGTTGAGTCATAATCTTTCTTAACCCGCTGCCATTCTTTTTCAAAATATCATTGTATGCGCCGTTTTCTCGGTTTTTTAACCAGTATTTTCCTTGTCTTCCTGACTGCTTGTGGTAGTGTCACTCCCCCCCAAGAATTTGCCCCCCCTGGAGAAATCGTCACTAAAGCCCTTTTATTACAATTTCGTCACACATCCGATCGTCTTAGTCAATCTTTACAGATCGATGAGCCGCAGGTAAAAATTGCTAAAATTAATGTCACCAGTCTGGAACCGATTTATGTGGGCAATTTGCCCGCCTATCACTTGCAGGGGGATTACGATCTAACTCTACAATTGCCCCATCAAAAAGATACCAAACAACACAACAATTTTGATCTTTATTTACAAAGACAGATCGAGGGAAAAACTTGGCGTTTACTGGAAGAAGTTGCCTCCCAATGGCGCAGCTATTTAGTCAAATAACCGGAAAAAGCCAGGGGATTTTGCTAAGTAGCTGGTTATAATTAAATTGAAGATAGATTTTGGGTTCGATCCCCCCTGCCCCCCTTGATAAGGGGGG
>NZ_CAIP01000311.1 GCF_000297435.1 Microcystis sp. T1-4
GCATCTCACTTATGCAATGAGTATTAATACTTATAGCAGTCAAAAACTAGAAAATCTTCAACTTGATCACAAAGAGAAATGAGATTATAATAGTTATAACTTACAATTCAGAATAGCTCTCGATGGGAGGAATAATTCAATGTTATCAGAAAATGAAAAAAGAATTAAAGAGTTATGTCAAGAGTTAGGGCAATGTCTCTATGAGCAATCCCAAATTAAGAAATTTAATAACTTGGGAGAGATAGAGGAGACAGTCAGAGATTTAATGATTCATTATGTTAACCCAGAAATCGGTATTTTTTTGTCAAAACAAGCACAGAAGAAACTGCCGGTCGGACGAGAAAAGTGAAAAGTATTTTGGGGGAATTACCAATTACAGAAAAACAAGCGAAAAAATTAGAAATAAAGTCTCGGACTCAGATGAGTCCAATGTTAGAGAAGAACTGTTTGCTATTAAGTGGCGATGAATCCTACGAAAAATCGGCGCAGAAAATCAAATCATTGACAGGGATTGCTGTTTCTCACAGTACCCAACAACGCCTCGTACATCGATATGCTTTTGAAGAATTACCGTCTAACCCAGAAGTGGAAGTGGAAGAAATGAGCCTAGATGGCGGTAAGGTACGACTAAGAACTGCCAAGGGAAAAGCCTTAATTTGGCGTGATTATAAAGCAGTGAGTTTTCATCAACTGGGGGTAGCGGCTTTTTTTCAAGATAACTCAGCTTTATTAGATTTGGTTAATTCTCAAGTTTTGGCCAAGCCTTTAATTT
>NZ_CAIP01000310.1 GCF_000297435.1 Microcystis sp. T1-4
TCCCAAAGCGCTTAGGCAAGGAATCGAAAAGGTTAGAGTGAAATATCCTTTTGTGATTGATGCTTTTGTTCTATTACCTGATCATTTTCATTGTTTATGGACGTTACCAGATGATGATCAAGATTTTTCGGTAAGGTTACGATTAATCAAAACTTATGTCACAAAGCATTATGGGCAGGCATTGGGGGTTAATCGTGAAGTTTCTCGATCACGGCAAAAACGAGGAGAAGGGAATCTTTGGCAACGCCGATTTTGGGAGCATTTAATCCGAGATGAACAAGATTTTGCAACACATTGCGATTATATTCATGACAATCCAGTGCGGCATGGTTTCTGTGAAAATCCTCAAGATTGGCAATATTCCAGTATCCATCGGTTTATCGCTCAAGGAATTTATCCCCAGGATTGGGGTAGTGGTGAACGTATAGCCAAGCCTGAAGGTTTTTGGGATGATTAAGCAATATAAATGTATCAAATATAGTGGATTGTTTCAGCTAAAATAGGGCGATAGATTTCGGCTTAAAGTCTTAGATTATAGAATTTATAGCATTTTTCTAATACACCAAATTAGCTCAAACAGTCCAGTAGGGTGTGTTAGCGTCAGCGTAACGCAGGAATTTTGAACATTAGATAAGGTGCCTTACATTTCATTAACTGAAACAGTCCAGTAGGGTGTGTTAGCGTCAGCGTAACGCAGGAATTTTGAACATTAGATAAGGTGCGTTACATTTCATTAACGCACCCTACAAGATCGCACTGAAACAGTCCAGTAGGGTGTTTTAGCGTCGGGAGCATCCCAGTTTTGCAATGAGTAAAAATACTCAGGCAATATCGCCGTTGAGATAAGCACAACGTAGCTTCAAATACTGAGGAACATTCTCTGCTTTCCATTGTGCTCCCACAATTTTCATTCTTGCACCTATTTGCTTAATCTTTGACTCTACACTTCCAGAACCGATGCAAATCCCTTGTGATTGATAGAGTTCGTAATTGGGTATTCTTTCTCGATGTTTATCGACATATTTGGTGAAATTTATAGCCTGTTTCTTTTTGCATCCCTCTAATTCCTCTAAAACTCTTTTCACCTCTCCTTTCCATAAATTCTCTTTGATTCTATTCAGACGCTGGTTTGACCCGCCTATTTTATTCATATTCTCTACTAAATGATACCAATCC
>NZ_CAIP01000309.1 GCF_000297435.1 Microcystis sp. T1-4
AGCGGTAGAAGTATTTGAAGGAAACACTTCAGATGGTGCTACTTTAAGCGGACAAATTGAGAAAGTCAGAAAGGGTTGGGAGATTGAGAATGTGGTCTGGGTAAGTGATAGAGGAATTTTAACTAACTCGAAAATCAAGGAATTAGTAAAACCGATAGAAGGATTAGACTATATTACTGGTTTAACTAAGCCTCAAATTCGGAAACTGGCTGAGGTGGAAGTGATTCAATTAGGATTATTTGATCAGGTAAACTTGGTGGAATTTGAGAGTGAAGATTATCCCGAAGAAAGATTAATTGCTTGTCGGAATCCCTTCATTGCCCAGAAAAATCAACTACAAAGAGAGGCATTATTAGAAGCGGTAGAGAAGGAACTAGATTTGATTGTTCAGGCGACTCAAAGGGAGAAAAGAGCTTTAAAGGGCCAAGATAAGATAGCTTTGAGAGTGGGCAAGATTCTTAATCAGTTTAAGGTCAATAAATACTATAACCTAGAGATAACAGAAGAAGGCTTTTCTTATCAGCGTAAGCGGGAATTAATCGCTCAAGAAACGGCCTTGGATGGTGTGTATGTGTTAAGAACTTCTCTGGAGTCAACCTTGATGGATGCAGCGACGACGGTTAAAGCTTATAAAAGTTTATCTCAAGTGGAGGAGGCATTTCGCTGTTATAAGTCAATTGATTT
>NZ_CAIP01000308.1 GCF_000297435.1 Microcystis sp. T1-4
TATATTTGATTTGAGGCCTTTTTATTCAGCCTGAGAATCTATTATGATTCTCGAAAAAGCGCGCCAGGGGGACGTAATTCTGCTGATTCCCGAATATCTCATGCTCATGGATGAGGACGGTTTTAATCGCGGCGAAGGACTTTGGGGATCAGCACCTTTTAGTGTCGCTATTGGTAAATCAGGGTTAGGTGGGATACCTTTAAAAACCACGATCAAGGACACTTGGTTATTAGGTATTCTGGGGATGCGTCCAGTCACTAAATCGATGGTTGATTTATTCACCAAAGGCAGAATGACGGGTTATCTTTCCGATCCAATTACTAATACAGGAGATGCAACTATAGTTAAGGAAAAAACAGGGAAATGGTGGCAAATGACTTTTGATAGTGCTGGCTCTGCTCACTCAATTAAAGTGATTGAAAAACTCAAGAAAGATTTAGAAGCAAAAGGGGGAACTCTGGTGGTTTCTTTGCTCTAGGTTTATGCCAAAAATGAAGGTAAAACCGTTGCTAATATTTGCAAATCTGCCGAAGAATTAAGTCGGGTTGTGCCAACAATTTATGAACCAAAAGACTTGAATATTAAGACCGATTCTACTATTTTTGCTGACACTCACTATCATCTTTTGCCCCCGGCGAGAATTATTCGTTCAGAACAATTAGTTTCGGAACTGAAACCCATCTTAAACACAACTGAGAATAAAAATCCATGAATAACCTAATGACTAAGATTTGCATTTTGGGGGGTGGTTTTGGAGGGTTATACACGGCGCTCGATCTGAGTCGATTAACAGCAGTAAAATCGGGTCAATGGCAAATAACTTTAGTCGAACCGAAAGACCATTTTCTCTTTACTCCCCTTCTCTATGAACTAATTACAGGAGAATTGCAACGCTGGGAAATTGCTCCCTCCTACCGTCAATTATTAACAGGAACTCAGGTTAATTTAAAAACTCAAAAAGCCAGTAATATTGACTTAAATAATCATCAAGTATATTTAGAAAATGAGGAGATTATAGATTACGATTACCTGATTTTAGCGGTGGGAGTACGGAATCGTTGGCCAGCTATACCGGGGTTAGCCGATTATGGGCTAACTTTTCGGAGTTTAGAGGATGTGGAAAGATTACAAACGGCAATTCATGACTTAGAAACTCAAGGAAAATCCTCAATTAATTTAGCAATTATTGGTGGCGGTTCCAATGGGGTAGAATTAGCCTGTAAGGTGGCTGATCGTTTAGGAAAAAAAGGCAAAGTTCATCTAGTGGAAAGGAACGAGGAAATACTGCAAAACTTTCCTAAATCGGTGCGTGTTGCGTCCTACCGTTCCCTTTTAGCCAAGAATGTTAGTCTCTATTTAAACACGGGATTAAAGGAAGTTATCGCTAATTCCATGACCGTATTTAAAGATAATACAAATGAGGTTGTCC
>NZ_CAIP01000307.1 GCF_000297435.1 Microcystis sp. T1-4
TATAGCAAAGAGCGGGATAGTTAGGACATAATAGAGAAAAAGAAATGAGGAGAAGCTTTCATGGCAGCACCCTATAGTGATGATTTAAGACAGAAAGCAGTGAGTGCCGTAGAGCGAGGGGAGAAAAAAAGCCATGTCTGTCGCACCCTCAATATTAGTCGTAATACATTAGACCTATGGCTGAAACGGAAGAAACAAACTGGGACGGTGGCCGCTAAAACTAACTATCGTCGAGGGCCAAAGCCCCAAATTGACGATTTAGAAGCCTTTCAAAAGTTTGCCGAACAATATGGGCATTTGACCCAAGAAAAAATGGCGCAAAAATGGGCTAAACCAGTCAGTAGGATGAGAATTGGTCAAGCCCTCAAAAGAATTGGATTTACTAGAAAAAAAAACTTATGGCTACAGAGAAAGAGATGAAGAAGCCCGAAAAGAGTTTCTCCAAAAAATCAGAGGTTATGCCCCGGAAAGATTTGTCTATATTGATGAAGCTGGAATAGATAACACCATCGATTACCCTTATGGATATTGTCACAAATCAGAAAGATTTGAGGCTTTAAAGTTAGGTCACTGTAGCGAAAGAGTTAGTGTGATCAGCGGTTGGTGGCGTGGTTCCACTATCGCGCCAATGGTGTTTGAGGGGTACTGTAATACAGAGTTGGTGTGTGAGTGGATAGAACAATTGCTATTACCCGAACTACTACCAGGTCAAATTATCATCATTGATAACGCCAGTTTTCATCCCAAAGAGAGAATCAAAAAATTGTTAGCTAAAGCGGGATGTGAAGTGCTATTTTTACCCGCCTATTCTCCAGATCTCAACAAAATTGAAAAGTTCTGGGCTAGATTGAAAAACTATGTTAGTCAGATTATCAATGATAGTGAAAACCTTGTGGATGCTGTGAGTAAAGCCTTCAGGCATCTGTCCTAACTAACTCGTTCTATGCCATA
>NZ_CAIP01000306.1 GCF_000297435.1 Microcystis sp. T1-4
TGTAGTAGAGCATCAATTTTGTTTTGAGGGATAAAAAAAGAGCTAATCTGGAAGAAGTTATCCAACTTCAGACAAAAAAATGCCGAAGAAAAAATATATTGTAGATCTAACAGACTCCGAAAGAACTGAACTCGAGCAGCTAACCAAGAAAGGAAAAATAGCAGCTTACAAAATGAACCATGCCAGAATACTGCTTTTAGCAGACGTCAATCAACAGGAAGGTGGTTGGACTGACTCGAAAATTAGTGAAGCCTTAAATGTTGCTCAAGCCACCATTGAGAGAGTACGACAAAGATTTGTCGAGTCAGGAATTGAATCATCATTAACTCGAAAAAAGCAAGAACATCGCCGGGCCAAAATTATCGATGGGGAAAAGGAAGCAGATCTGATTGCCATCGCTTGTAGTGAAACACCAACGGGACGAGCAAAATGGACACTTCAAATGCTGGCAGATAAAATGGTCGAACTTGAATATGTGGAAAAAATATCACGAGAAACCATCAGAAAAACCTTAAAAAAAATGAATTGAAACCATGGCTGAATCAATCATGGGTCATTCCCCCAAAAGAATCAGCGGAGTTTGTCTGTGCCATGGAAGATGTCTTGGATATTTATCATAGTGAGTATGACCAGCAAAATCCCTGGCTGTGTTTTGATGAGA
>NZ_CAIP01000305.1 GCF_000297435.1 Microcystis sp. T1-4
AGGGTTTGCTGAAAAAGTACGGGCGAAGCATTCGGGCAATAACCTATCGGTGAAACCGTAGATTTTTTATCCGAATGCTTCGCCCCTACAGGACGCGGGCCGATGAAGACGCAAGGTTTTGAAGCACGATTCTCTCAAAATCTTGCACCTGTTTCGCGAGAAAAGCCACAAAACCCTTACCTTGCCTACATTTCACCTTTATTCAGCAAGCCCTAATTACATCCGGTTGACAACTTTTCGCCAAGTCGATCGCCTGTTGACCATTAACCGCAATTCCCACCACCTGACAATGCGGCTGCTGGGAAATTAAAGTCTTGAGTCCTAAACAAGTTAGATCGTGATCGTCGGCAATCAAGACTTTAATTAGGTCTATCGGCTTCATGATTATTTTCCTTTCCCTAGAGGTCTCACTTGTTATCATTGTAGAGCCTGTTGATCTTTTGGACTTAACTTCACGACACTTCCCATCACCCCATCACCCATCTCCCCAATTCATAATTTATAATTCCCCCACTCTCTTCTCTCTTTGCTCTTCTCCCTTCTCCCCAACTCCCACTCTGCAATAACTACTGGCAGCCAGAAATACGTTCGTTCATATCAC
>NZ_CAIP01000304.1 GCF_000297435.1 Microcystis sp. T1-4
CCCCCCCGCCTATCGGCACCCCCCTTATCAAGGGGGGCAGGGGGGACTAGAGGCAAAATCTATCTTCAATTTAATTATAACTACTTACTTAAAAAATCTAGATTGATACCCCTATGACCGAACTTGCCCAACAAAAATGTCAACCTTGTCAATCGTGTTCTTCTCCTATCACTGCCGAGGAAATTACCGCTTTACAGGCTAAAATTCCCGATTGGAATCTCTTAGAATACGAGGGTATTCCCCGTCTGCAAAAACTCTATAAATTTGCCAATTTTCAAGGGGCAATCGCCTTTACTAATGCCGTGGGAGAAGCGGCGGAAAAAGAAGGCCATCACCCCGCTTTATTGACAGAATGGGGTAAAGTTACCGTTTCTTGGTGGACCCATGACGTGGGCGGATTACATCAAAATGATTTCATCATGGCTGCCCGTACCGATGATATTTATCGTCAACAAAAGGCCTAATCGTAGGCGCGAATCATCGCTTGGGTTCCCTGTTTAATTCCCTTGCCTTCGTCCAATTCCGCTACTACTTTAAATAGAGTTTCCGCTAAATCTGTCCCGGGCAGAATTTCCCCGGCTGTCTGGGCAGTTTCTTTGACTAATCGCAAATCTTTTAAGATATGTTCAATCATAAAAGCCGGCTGTAAATCTTGGGCGAGGATTTTTGGTCCCAAATTTTCTAAAGCCCAAGAACCCGCCGCCCCCGTTTTACAGACTTCTATGACTAAATTGGGGTCTAATCCTTGAATTTTTGCCATTTTTAGAGCCTCACACAGCGCCACCATGTGAACCGCCCCCAAGACTTGATTACAGAGTTTTACCGCCTGTCCGTTGCCGATTTCGCCACACCAGCGAATAGTTTTACCCATGGCTTGAAAACAGGGCAGACAAGTCTGAAAATCCGCTTCTTTCCCTCCCACCATAATAGTTAAACTGCCGTTTTTCGCCCCAATATCGCCCCCAGAGACGGGAGCATCGAGAAAACGGAGATTATTTTCCTCTAGCTTTTTACCAATCATCCTAGCGGCTTGAGAGCCAATGGTACTCATATCCACCACCAGAGTTCCCACGGCTGCCGATTCCATGACACCCCCCGGTCCTAAAATTACCGCTTCCACGTCAGGCACATCCCCGACGCAGGTAAAGACAATCTCGGCATCCCTGACGGCGGCGGCGATACTAGAACAAATGTTCGCACCCGCTGCCCCGGCAATGGTTATCCCCGGCGCCTCTGAGGTACGATTCCAAGCATTGACGGCAAAACCTTGACGGACAAGATTAGCCGTCATTGGCGCTCCCATTACTCCTAATCCTAAAAAGGCAATTTTTTGACTCATAATTTTGGTAATTAAGCGAATTATGAATTATGAATTATAAATTATGAATTGTGAATTATGAAGTGGGAATTATGAAGTGGGAAGTTTTGGTTC
>NZ_CAIP01000303.1 GCF_000297435.1 Microcystis sp. T1-4
GGGTTTGCTGAATAACTGTGAAATACTTATGATATAAGGATTACAGCCACATTAAATTCCCAAAAAGTCAAGAAAAAGGGACAGAAAACGGCTAAAATTGGTAAAATACCCTTGCACTTATCCGACAAGAACAGATGTACCGAAAAACGAACGAGTCTTCAATTGCCCCAGAAAACTTTGAGTTGCCTTTTGAGGGAAAATTATCAGCAGATAATCGCTGGATAATAATGGCAGAGTTAATTCCCTGGGAAGAATTTGAAGAAGAATATGCCCAAAATTTTGACGAAGAAATGGGTGCGCCAGCCAAACCATTTAGGATGGCATTAGGAGCATTAATTATTAAGGAAAAATTAAAAACAAGCGACAGGGAAACCATAGAGCAAATCAAGGAAAACCCCTATTTACAGTATTTTCTAGGGATGTCAGCCTATAGTAATGAAGCTCTATTTGATGCGACAATGTTCGTTAATTTTCGTAAAAGAATCAGTAAGAATTTAATCAATAAAATCAATAAAAGAATGGTGATGAGAGAGAGAAAAAAGAAGGAAATTGAAGAAAAAAGTGAAAGAAAAGAAGAAGAAAAAGAGAGTCAAATAAAAAATAAAGGAAAATTAATATTAGATGCAAGTTGCGCACCTGCTGATCTAAGTTATCCCCAGGATTTAGGGATATTAAATCAAGCAAGAAAGAAAACAGAAAACATTCTAGATTGTCTCTATCAAAATTTGAGAATCAAGCTGAAGAAAAAGCCAAGAACTTATAGAAAAAGAGCGAGAAAAGATTATTTAAAAGTAGCCAAAAAACGTCGTTGTTCTCAAAAAGAAAGACGAGAAGCTATCAAGAAGCAACTGCAATATATCAAAAGAAATCTATCTCAAATAGAGAAATTAATCGAGGGGGGATCAGAGTTAAGTAGTCTCAGCAAAAGAAACTACAAAATGTTGTTAGTGGTGACAGAAGTTTATCGTCAACAATTGTGGATGTGGGAAAATAAATCATCGAGAATTGATGATAGAATTGTGAGTATAACCCAACCACACATCCGCCCTATCGTTAGAGGAAAAGCAGGAAAACCAGTTGAATTTGGAGCAAAAATCTCAGTAAGCTGTTTTGAGAGTTATGTATTTTTAGACCATTTAAGTTGGGATAATTTTAATGAATCTGGGGACTTACAAGCGCAAGTAGAAGAGTATAAAGAATTCACAGGATATTATCCAGAATCAGTTCATGTTGATAAAATTTATCGAACTAGAAAAAATCTAGCTTGGTGTAAAGAAAGAGGAATTAGAATCAGTGGAGTTCCTCTAGGAAGACCACCTAAAAATATTAGTAAAGAAACTAAAAAACAAGCTCTTGAGGATGAAGGAATTCGGAATGCAATTGAAGGTAAATTTGGTCAAGCAAAAAGAAGATATAGTCTTGATTGTATCATGACAAAACTTGATAAAACTTCAGAAACTTCCATTGCCATTACTTTTTTAGTCATCAATCTTTCTAACCTGCTTAGACAGGTTAACTGTCTTTTTTTGTCCCTATTTCTTTATACATCTAAATTTAGCTTTATTCATCCCTCTTTGATTACAAAAGATGATAACAAAGCTGATTTCTCAACAGAAAAACTTATCTTAAATTCGGGCTGATTTTTGAGAGTTTTTGTTTTTTACTTTTTCAGCAAACCCTAATTT
>NZ_CAIP01000302.1 GCF_000297435.1 Microcystis sp. T1-4
GTCTATCTCTTTTGGTTTATTGGCATTCCTCTCTTAGTTGGTTATAGTCCCCTAGAAATAGCGCTCGGTTTTCTCATCGCTTTTATGACCTATGGAGTGCTTGCCTGTCATGTATTTATGTTAGCTCACGTTTTGGAACCCGCCGAATTTATTCAACCTTCGGCAGCTAATCAAATCGAAGACGAATGGGCGATATTTCAAGTGCGAACAACCGTAGATTTTGCTCCTAAAAATGTCTTTTTAAATTGGTATTTGGGGGGATTAAATTATCAAGTAGTTCACCATCTTTTCCCGCAAATTTGCCATATTCACTACCCCAAAATTGCCCCGATCTTAGCGGAAGTTTGCCAAGAATTTGACGTTAATTATGCCGTTTATCCCACCCTGCGAGGTGCTTTGGCTTATAATTATCGTTGGCTCAGACAATTAGGCAATAAACAAAGTAATTTCGATCTCAAATTAGCCAGCTAAATATCAGTTATCAGTTATCAGTTATCAGTTATCAGTTATCAGATGTAAGTTTTAAGTTAATTAGTTAGTTAGTTAGTTAGTTATCTTTATCTTTATCTTTATACCTGTGTACTGTTTACTGTGTACTGTGTACTGTTTACTGTTTACTGTTTACTGATCACTATTTACTGGTCACTGATTACTGTTTACTGATCACTGAAAAATGAACCTACCCAACTCGATTACCCTATCGCGACTCTTGGGACTGCCATTAATTTTGTACTGGTTGCACCAAGGCACAGAAATCGATCGCTGGTTAAGTTTAATTATCTTTCTGATTGCTGCCAGCACCGATTGGCTCGATGGTTATCTAGCGCGAAAATTCAATCAAATCACCGAATTAGGTAAATTTCTCGATCCTTTGGTCGATAAATTGCTGGTTCTCGCTCCCCTCTTAGCTCTCATTGAAATGGATTTAATTGCTGCCTGGGGAGTATTTTTGATTCTCGCTCGCGAATTAGCGATCGCTGGTTGGCGCATTAATCCGAGTTTAACGGGAAATAGCGACATAAAAGGGGCTAATTGGTGGGGAAAAAGCAAAACAGTCAGCCAAATTATCGCTATCGCTCTCTTAATTGCTCCCTTGCCTTCTGAATATAATTTAATTGCTCAGATCGTTTTCTGGCTATCGGTGACATTAACTTTAATTTCTGGAGTGATTTACGTCATACCCAGCCAAAAATTAACCCAAAATTCCTGACAGGGGGACAAGCGAG
>NZ_CAIP01000301.1 GCF_000297435.1 Microcystis sp. T1-4
GTTATCAGTTATCAGATTTGAGTTTTAAGTGTGCAGTAAGTACCTAAGCAAAATTAATTACACACATCTAACCACCTCTTGCCTCTTGCCTTTTGCCTTTTGCCTTTCTTCACTAGGAAATTTATTTTGCACGACTACTTATTAACAAGTAATTTAGATAATATCTCTTGCATAGTTGATTTTTGAGGGTTCAAAAACGTCAAAAATAAGGATTAAATTGCATAAAATATGTAAATAGACCACTTAATTGATTTTTATTCATTCTTAATTCTCCTGACGACCGACTACTGGCTACTGACTTCTAACCCTAACAACAATTTTTGATTTTTACAAGAAGTCTGATGATTTGGTATTCTCAAAAGGTTTACTGGCTATGGTATGATTAAGGGGGGTTTGTTAAACTATGATATTTTTCATGATCATCTGTTTTTATATGATATCATGTTGAGCAAAATTAACTCTCTAGATTTGGGTTTAAATTATGATAACTACACTTATCGAACGAGAAGCAGAACCAATTTTAATTAGTGACTTAACCTGGAGAGAATTTAAAGCTGTTGAACAGCTAATCGATCGCCCAGGGTTAAAGTTATCTTTTTTAGATGGAGTTTTGGAGATTAGAAAAATGCCAGGGAAAAAACACGAAACTATCAAAAAACGTATTGCTTCCTTAGTAGAAATTTATTTAGAATTTTTGGGATTAGATTTTACTCCTACTGGTTCTGTCACCTTAGAAAATGAATTTGAAAAGGTTAAAAGAGAAGGTGATGAATCTTATGAATTGGTAGCAAATAGAAAACATCCTGATTTAGTGATTGAGGTGGTTGTTAGTAGTGGAGGAATTAATAAACTAGAAGCATACAAACGGTTACAAATTCCTGAAGTTTGGTTTTGGATGAATGATGAGTTATTGTTTTATAGTTTAGGAAATGATGGTTATGAAGCTGTTAGTAAATCGCAACTTTTACCGAGTTTAGATGTAGGTTTATTGATGCGTTGTATTGGTATAGAAAATCATGCTCAAGCGCTGGGAGAATTTAGAGCAGGGATTAAACCGAATTGCTTGGGTTAATATTGATAGAAAACGATTAAGAAATTATTGCTTCAGTTGCTGTGGATTCGTTGAAGCAGCAAATTATCAATCAGATTTTGGTTGAGAGAATTTCAGTATATTAAGGGGAAGAGAAATGTGAGTGACGAGCTTGTAAAATGGATAAAAGAAAGTTAGTGACTTTCTGAAAACATTCACGATCCCTTTGTAACATTAGGTATCCCTTGTGGATATATATTGACATGGGAATGTTGTATTGATTTAAAAAGCCTTTGCCAGTTGATTAAAATTTCATTAGCGTTTCCGTCCTGATTTTTTTGTAACCCAAGTATCACTTCAACAGTTCCTTGATAATTAGCTTGAGATATACTCTGGTGGTTAAGTTTACTTAAAATATTTTTTAAAGTAGCCCAAACTGAACTTACTCTAATAATTTCTATTAATGTATCTCCTTTATGAATTACTATTACAAGTTCATAGTTATCCTTTCGATTTTCTGAGCATAAAGATTCCCACTGGCTTGTTTTTAAGCGAATGATAGGATTGTTATAACTTATAGTTTTGACTTCACTGTAAATATTTTTACCTTTTGAATCTTTACACAAAAAATCATATCCTAAAGCTAAATAATCACTTTGTTTTTCAGCAAAATAACCTAGTAATTTATACATTCTTTTTGCTTTTCTCTCACCCCATTCTCCCCAATACTCTTTATTCTCACCTGTACCACCAGGAGAATAAACAAATCTAGAGTTATTAGATATATTTTTTTGATTTAGTGGTTCTTGGATATTTTCTGGAGGGGGCGTAAATTTTTCTTCTTCAGTAATATCCCCAATATCATAACCATTTTCTAGTAAGTATTCTTTGATGTCTTCAATCTCATCATCTAGTAACTGTAACATTAATTGCTCTGTAATTTTCACTTTATCTAACTTCAAAGCATCAAGTAAATGTTTACCCAAATTAACATTTTTAATACTATTCCACTTCCTTACATAATAAATAGAATTATTATCTTTATCATAGTAATTATGTAAAGACTCTTTATAGTCTATTAAACTACACATCATGAGAATTTTATGAGGATTATAAAATCGAATGTTATCTACTTTCTCTTTAATTTGCTCCTCTATTAAAATATTACGTTTTCCAGTAAGTAATATACCTATGAATATAGACCTTGCTTTAATTAAACCAGGTAGATAGTTATCAATTTCACTTTTATCCAAATTAATATCCATATCCTCAATAGTGATTTTTTTAACTCTTAAAATATCAAGTATTGTTTCAAATTGAGAACAATTTACACCAGAATCAGCAAATTTTACTAAACTAGAGTTGCGCTTAGGAGGTAATTTCAATGATGTACTAAAATAGAATAAATCATTAATAAAACGAAATTTACCATCATAAGTTAGTAATTTTCCACTATTTATCCAAGTTTTAATTTTTTCTTTATCTTCTTCATTTATTCCTTGTATAATACATCTTAAAAAATGTTCAAAGACTTGATTTAGTCGTCTATCATGTTTGTTGGTATGCTCAGTATATTTTTCAGCAATATCATCTAAGATAGTTAAACAACTTTCTACATTAAGCTCTCGCTTCACACCAATAAAATCTTCTACTTCTTCTTTCAAGCTACATATACATACATTGTAGCAATCTCCTACGAGTTCTCTGATTCGATTAGAGTATATACCCTCAGATGACTTATGGCATTTTTCATCAAAGCAAGGAATTGAGTAGTTATGTTTTACTGAAACTTGAAAATAGGAAATTACTTCTACTGGAATATTATTTCTCCATACTTTTGATTGCTGTCCTAAATTTAATCTATCCCAATTATCATTTATATACCTCCATATTTTCTGAGAAAATCTAAAATTATTAAAGTACAGATAATGGGGGTAATAAATAAAATTTTGAAAAAAGTGTTTTTGCTCATTAGAATCAAGTCCAATAACTCCTAAGTATTCTTTTTCAAATTGCGTTGAAAATTGAATTTCTCGCTTATCATTATATATCCAAAATCTGACTTTCTCTTCTACTCCTATATTTATAAAAAATTCCTTCCATTGCTCTTTATTAGATGATTCATGTTCGGAATATTTAGAACTAACAAATTGATAAAAATCAGTATCTTCATAGAAAGTTTCTAAATTTTGCTGGGGATTATAGTAATTTGATAAGTAACACTTTTTAGCTAGTGCTAAATTATTGTTTCTGACCAAAAGTTTTAATCCACATAATTTCTGAAAGTCTTCTTGAGTTAAATAGGTACGATATGTAAATATTTTTCTGCATATATCAACAGCATTTTCAGATGTTATAATCTCTGGGTTATTGAGGACTTGATAAATTTTCTCTCTAATTAAATCAACACCCTTTAAGTCAGATACTCCTAAGACACCAGTAAAAAACCTTTTCCATTCAATAATAGAATCTCCTTCTTGATAATATTTATTACTGATTAAATTAGGTAATGATACCTCTAATAGTGATATATCTTCCAACTCTTCATTTGTATAAAACTCAGATAAGTTACATTGACTTGCTACTTCTAATCCATTGTTAGTTAATAAAGGTAATTTATGAAGTGATTCAATATCCTCATTACTCAATGATAATGTTTTCCAAACATTAAAAATATATCTGGTAATATTAATGGTATTGGAATCATTAATTGCATTATTGGTAATCATAGGAATTATTGTGTTAGATATAATATCTAATCCATTAGGATCTTTAACACCTATAAATAAGAAAAAATCTTTCCAATTACTAACTGTAGCTGGAGTTTCACAATAATTATGAATAACAAACTTAAAATTTTCAATACCAATTAAATTTGCTACTTCCTCTGTTGGATATTGAGGTTTATAAAAATCGGATAAATAAAAATTACAAGCACAATCAAGATAATATTTATTATCCTTTGGATTACGATAAATTAATTGTAATTCATTTAATTTTTGACATTGTTCAGAATTCAGTTGAGAATAATATTTAAAAATAAATCTGACATAATTTATACAGTTATCTAAGGATAATTCTACATCTGGTTTGTATTTAGCTTGATTTATTCTTTCTTTCAATATTTCGTAACCATTAAAAATCTTAATTCTTAAATTATTTTTTGCCCATGCAAAGAGTTCTTGGTCTTGTCTAAGTTTTTCGTCTATATCAGGATGTATAAAATAAAAAATATCGAAATTTAATATTTCTTTTATTTCTTTCTCTGATTCAATAATTTGGAAATATAATAGATCAGGACTAGCCAAATTACTATTTTCATCCAAAATAAATTTTATAGAAAGTAATTCTCTATTAGATAAGTTTTTTGTTTTTAAATGAGCTAATACTTGAAAAATAAGCTGCGGGTTGCTTTTAACAATATTTTGGTAATGTATGGACTTCAAAAAACTACCAAGGGATTTTACATCAAAAATTTTAACACCAAAATTCTTTAGTTTTGTTTTATTGAGTAATGAATTACTTATAAAGTATCGTTTAGAATCAAAAGATGTTCTTACAGTTTCAACTGGTATTATTTTAGTAATTTCTGTCTCATCTAAAATAGAATTATTTACAGTTAATAATTTATTATCTTGTTCTGAAGGAATAAAAGCAATTAATTCTAGAGCTTGATCAAATTCTTGATTAAATGAGATAAAAGTTTCACTTTTAGCTAAGTTCAAAGAAAATTTAGATGGTAAAATATTAGTAACTTGGTTTCTATATTCTGTCTTTTTAGCAACTTCAGCTATCCATGTTAACGAGTAATAAGCTATATTAGCAAAAAGAAATATATTCCAAGGATTATCATGATGAATTTCTTGTCGGTTAGCTGTAGTTAGAAAATCAGCATTAACTAAAAAAGGTAATTTATATTCTTTTACATTGGTTGGTAAATATGTAAATAAAACAGAATCTTCTTCATTGACAGCAACCAGTTTATTATCTATAAGTTGAGCAGCAAAGGTAATTTTCGAGCGTTCAATTAATTTTAGTTTATCAGGTATTTTTTTATCGCTTTCCATTTTGTCTTTAACTTGTTTAGGCACATTAAAATCAAAATCCTGTACTAACCAATAAGTAATTTGGTTATTTCTACATATTTTGTATTTTCCTCCTTGCTTTTCTTTGGTGATGGAGACATCAACTATGTTGATATTATTTAAGCCTATAACATTTATATTTTGAACATGACGTAAAAATAAAATTAATCTAGGATCTTGAAATAATTTTTCTAACTTTGTTTTATATTCTTTAATTTTAGCTTGTCCCACATAAATAGCAGTTGCAACAGGAAAAGTAAAAAATTGTTGATACTGCTGAATTTCTACAGGATATTCTTTTTTATCTATCCAAATAGGTTTGATTTGCCAAGGAGTTTTCTCAAGGTTTTTATGTCTTTTGTCATTTCTATCAAATTTGAATGAAAAATTACCAGAATTAATATATACACATTCTGAATCCGCAAATACAGATTTAAACCCTATACCTTTATAACCTGTTTGCTCAGAATTATTGACTTTTGTACTTTTGGATATACTCGATATAGCGTCTACATTAGTGCTATCAAAAGGCTTACCATTATGCAAAATCAAAAAATGTTCGCGGAGAATGACAAATAGTACGTTTACTTGACCAGTTTCATTAGGTATATCATCAGCATTTTGCAAGAGTTCAAAGATAAATCGTTCTGTTTCTGTATACAAATCACCTGTAAGTCTTGTTAAAGCATTAGCAAGGTTTTCAGCATCTCTTTCAGACTGACCTGTTTCATTGAATATTTTCTCAATTAGTTGTTTAGGATTTTGCATAATTCTTTATTCGCAGGGAAATTTGGTCATTATTGTTACCTAATAAATCCAGTTCTAAGCAATTACCGAGTATATCGGTTACTCATTGATGATTTTATTGGGTAATATTGCCGTATCTATTTAGCATATCACTTTTTTATCAACTAACAACAATCAAAAATCTGACAGGGGGACAAGAAGGCTGAAATCCATATATCATAAGCTTTTCATGGTTTTAGATCGAAAAAGTCCGCCGCACCATCTCTCACTTATTAATAATAATTCCTAGTAAGCTCGCTCCTATTCCTAATTCTTTCGTTAGCTTTTTGCCTAGAATCGCTAGATCTATTTCTAGAATTTCTGGACTATTTTGTAATAATTCCTTGGTTCTTCGGTTTGTGTTATGCAATGGACTGGGATTATAAAGGATGGAACTCTTATGTAGAAAGGCATTTGGCGATTTTTGTCAATTGTTTTTTATCTAGAGCGAACTCATCAATTAAGTCTCTTGCCAGAGAAGGATTTAGTCGATTTATGCCCCCCTATCGAATCATACCAAGTAACGAAGAGCCATAATCCTTCATCTCTCAATCGTTTAATAATTTCCTCTGCGGATTCTCCTAGGTCAACAATTTTCGATAATACCTCTACCCAATTAATAATACTGATATAACACCCATTAATCAAGGCATTTTCTACAATTTCTGCTCCTGGTTCATCTCTAAGATAAGCTAAAAAGGCAGCAGCATCTAACACAGATTTATTCACTTAAATACTCCTGTCTGCGTTCTTGAATAAGTTCATCTACTAAATTTCTATCAGGTGATTTATCTTTTAATAAACCTCTTAATTTTTTAACTTGGTTTTTGAGACTAACTAATTGTAATATACCATTATCTTCCAGAGTTAAAATTAATCTATATCCAGATTCTAAATTAAGAATTTGTTGGATTTCTTGCGGTAAAGTTAAACGTCCTTCTGGTTCAATATCAAGTATGTATTGTTGAGAAAGTGATGAATTAGCAACTGTCATAACTTTATATTTCCTCGTTTTCTACCTATTTCTAGTTTAGCAAAATTCTCAAAGTTAATCCTGTAGGGTGGGTTAATGAAATGTAACGCAAACAGTAAGTTTTTAAAAGACTCACGCCCGAATCACAGTAATTCTATATTGATTTTCCGTCACCACAACTTCAGTTGATAACCTTTCTTCCATTGGTAAGGCATTTTTCCGCCTATCAAAGATAAATAACCAACCAAAATCTAACCCCAAACGCCCTAAATAAGATTCTAATTGTTCAATTCCATCAGCTTGGGGATCGCGTTTTTTATCCCGCCACACCTTCAATTCAATCCCTAAAATTACCTCTTTATACTGCAAACATAAATCCATTCTATCACTACCAATGGCATATTCCCTTTCTAAAACTCCCCCACCATTAACCACACGATGTAAAAAAGCCATTAATACTATATGTGGCGCGATTTCATGGTAAGCAGCACTACTTAGGGTTTGCTGAAAAAGTACGGGCGAAGCATTCGGGCAATAACCTATCGGTGAAACCGTAGATTTTTTATCCGAATGCTTCGCCCCTACAGGACGCGGGCCGATGAAGACGCAAGGTTTGGAAGCACGATTCTCTCAAAATCTTGCACCTGTTTCGCGAGAAAAGCCACAAAACCCTTACCTTGCCTACATTTCACCTTTATTCAGCAAGCCCTACTTAATAATGGTTCGACCTGTTGTCGCCAAAACTTGAGAAATGCTGTTAATAAAGCATCTATATTTAATTCACCTGTTGTAGTCAACCAACTAGGAATAATTAAAGGTAAACTGTCCTGAGTTCCTTGTACTAAAACGCGGGGAATAACTTCACGATATATGGGGTTAGAAATAACTAATCCCCCCATCGGATCACGTTGTAATAATCCTAAATCTATTAAATATTGGCGATCATCTGCTAGAGTATCGGGTAAGGTTTTCCCTGCTAAAATCGGTTCAATAATGTTTTTAACTCGTTTTTCTCTGAGTTTTTCTGCTAAACTATCTAAATGAGTATCCTGACGAGCTATTAATATCTCCTTAGCTGTTAAGATAAGTAGTCGTGCAAAATTAATTTCCTAGTGAAGATAGGCAAGAGGCAAGGGGCAAGAGGCAAGAGGTGGTTAGATATGTGTAATTAATTTTGCTTAGGTACTTATGTTCTTTAGTAATAGTAATACTTCTATCTTTTACCATTTTTTCTACAATTTTTTTAGCTAAAGCATTGACTAGCCAAGGTTGTCCTTGGGTTAAATCATAAGCTGTTTCTATTGCTTCTGATGTGAAAATTTGTCCAGTTGCTGCTGTATGTTGTTGATATAATTCTCCCACTTCTTCGAGATTAAAATTTCTCATAGTCAGAGAAGCAACTTTGATATTAAAAGGACTGGATGTATTTAATCTATCACTACCTCCCGATGCTACTTTATAATCTCTCACATCTCGTAAACCAATTAATCCTACTGACGAGGGAAAATTTTCTGGACGTTTAGGAAAACCATCTCTTAACTGTCGTAAAATAGAAATTAATGTTTGGTCTTGTAAAGAGTCAATTTCATCTATAAATAATACTATGGGACGATTGATAGCTTTTGCCCAACCTCTTAAAAAAGCCTTAATTCTGCTTCCTGGTTCTTCCTGTTGCCATTGTTTAGCAGGAGGTTGTAATTCGGTCGGTAAACTATCCTCAATTGTATTATACCATGCCCCTAAAATTGCTAATTCTGCGGCAGTAGGATCATAATTAAATGCACTTCCTACTTCCACTGATACCATGACTGCGGCATAATTTCCGGTATCGGTAAGTTGTTTTGCTAGGGATAACATAGCGGTGGTTTTCCCCGTTTGTCGTGGTGCGTGAAGGACAAAATAACTACGTTGTTGAATTAGCTCCTCTAAATCTGGTAATCTGACTGTGGGAGAGAGCATATAGTGGATATCGTCTGAACAGGGACCTGCAATATTAAACCAGCGAGTCATAGAATTTTGGTAATAGATGAACTCTTTAAGTTTAGACATTTTTTATGCTCCCGATACATTATTAAAACCACTAAATTTGCTAATGAGAGTTGGTTAATTCGGCAATTAATTGTTCAGGAGTGATAATTCGTGGTGTGACAATGGGGAAATCTTGAGGATTACGGGTAATAATTGCATCCAATTTATTAACTACCGAGGTAGAGTATTGAATAGAATCTTCAAAATCCTGAAAATTGGTTGTGAAAGCCATTATAATTGCAGCCTGATTTACTGTAGCAATTTGACAAAAAGTAATTAACTGCTTTAAATAAGTAAGCGTCCAATCTCGACCTCTTGCCTTACGGATAATATAATACAAATCACTAAAAGTTGAGGCGGAAATATAACCTGCAATTGTGCCTTTTTCAATTAGTGATAAAACTTGTTCACTTGCATTCCAAAAAGGTTCTCTTTCTAAGGCATTATCAATAATGATATTAGTATCTATCAGGATTTTCACAGGTTATATTTCTCCTTTAAATATTCATATTTAGCTTGATCTGGATCAAAGTCTGCCGGAATGGCAGGGGCATTTTCAAATAAACCCTGAAATGCTTTGATCCTAGATTTTCTTTTTGGTGTTTCTGGTGCTGGTTCAGTGGTTGGGGTTGTGGTATGATCAAGGGTATCTGTGGCTGCCCAAACTACAATTTCCACATTTCCGGGGGGTAAATTCAATGGTTCGGTAATCAGCAAGTTACCAGATTGATCAATTTTTCCTTTGAGTTTGTATGCTTGCATGATGTTTTTTATGATACTCTGTTTTTATATCATATCATAGTCAACAAAATTCACGCTCTAAATTTGGGTTTAAATTATGATAACTACACTCATTGAACGAGAAGCAGAACCAATTTTAATTAGTGACTTAACCTGGAGAGAATTTAAAGCTGTTGAACAGCTAATTGATCGCCCAGGGTTAAGGTTATCTTTTTTAGATGGAGTTTTGGAGATTAGAAAAATGCCAGGGAAAAAACACGAAACTATCAAAGAACGTATTGGTGCTTTACTAGAAATTTATTTAGAATTTTTGGGATTAGATTTTACTCCTACTGGTTCTGTCACCTTAGAAAATGAATTTGAAAAGGTTAAAAGAGAAGGTGATAAATCCTATGAGTTGGGAGCCAATAGAAAACATCCTGATTTAGTGATTGAGGTGGTTGTTAGTAGTGGAGGAATTAATAAACTGGAAGCATACAAACGGTTACAAATTCCTGAAGTTTGGTTTTGGATGAATGATGAGTTATTGTTTTATAGTTTAGGAAATGAGGGATATGAGGCTGTTAGTAAATCGCAACTTTTACCGAGTTTAGATGTAGGTTTATTGATGCGTTGTATTGGTATAGAAAATCATGCTCAAGCACTGCGAGAATTTAGAGCAGGGATAAAAATTATTGAATCAACATAACAATAGAAAATGGTGATTTTTTCTGCCTATATAAAGATTATGGGTTAACTTAACAGTTGCAGAATGCCGAGAATTAAATTCTCAATATTCCATCACAAGGGAACAAGTTTTTAACCGTTTCATCGCCTCCGTATTATTAGAAGAAAGACGAGCAGGTAATATTCCTGCTTGGGAAGGAATTAGGATTGTAAGAGAAAGAATTTAATAGCGATATGAATCCTTTGAAAGACAGTATTTTTGGGAAAATGCTCTCATTTCATCAACTCAATAACCAATCTAGATGATCCTGTAAACATTGTTTGAGGTCGTAGCGTTGCTTGATAGTTTCCCTGGCATTTAAACGCAGATTTTGCCAACCCTGGGGATAATCTAACACTTCATCGACGCGATCGGCTATTTGTTGGGGAGAAAAGAAATCCACTAATAAACCATTTTCCCCATCAGTAATTAATTCTCGCACGGGGGGAGTATCGGAACCAATCACCACGCAACCCATGGCCATAGCCTCTAACATTGACCAAGACAGCACAAAAGGACGGGTAAGATAGATATGGGCCGCTGATGCCTGTAAAACCTGTTTATATTGACCGTAGGGCAGAGAACCGGTAAAATGCACCCGGGATAAATCCAAAGAAAGGCTTTCTAACATCAATTGTTTATAGGTTTTGCCGTCCGGTAGAGTTTTCCCATAAGCGACTCGATCCTCCCCGACAATCACCACATGACAGTTAGGCCGACGGGCTAAAATTAGGGAAACAGCCGTCATAAATTGGGGAAAACCGCGATAGGGTTCCATTCCCCGGGTTGCATAGGTGACAATCTCCTTAACACCGGATAAATCTAAACCTATCTCTGGAATCACTAACTGCACATCGGGACGGGGACAGAAATAGTCCGTATCGATGCCATCGTGTAAAACCGTCAGTTTCGAGTGAAATTCGCAGGGAAATTGCTGTTTTTGCCAGATAGTCGGCGCTAAACCTCGATCGCAACTGACCAGATCGATCAGGATTGGCGCATTTTTAATTCTAATCCGGGCCTCGGCATCAGCATTAAGGGGATCCGCCGGATCAAAATCAGCATCGGAACCATGGGCATGATAAAACCATTCAAAATAGGCTAAAAACTTAGTTTTCGGGAAAATATCCTTGATAAATAGGCCCGGCCCCCAGCCGGAATGTGCATAGACAATATCGGGATAAAAACCTTGATTTTTCAGTTGTTGGCAAACACCATAAACCGCTTGACCTTGTAAAACCGCACTTTCGAGGGGACGGACATAATGATGGGTTTGGGGAGAAACAGCGCGACTTTCCTTGTAAATAAATTTTTTTACCCCCGCTATCTCTCCCTCTTGCCTGGTAGTGCCGAAAATCACTTGATTTCCGGGGTCTTGAGCCAAAACCGTGCTTAAATGGCGAAATTGGGCGGGAAAATTGGCATGAAGGAATAAAAATTTCATCGCGGGTAAAGGTTTAGAAAAAGCGATCGCTAATCGTACATTGTCCCTGAAAACGGAGCAGATGATCGCATAATACCAAAGCCATCATCGCTTCCACCATGGGGACGGCCCGGGGTAAAACGCAAGGATCGTGTCTTCCTTTGGCTGCCAGGGTGGTTTCTTCCCCGCTGCGCGTCACGGTTTTTTGTTCTTTACCGATAGTCGCGGTGGGTTTAAAAGCGGTGCGGATAATAATATTTTCACCGTTACTGATTCCCCCTTGGATACCCCCCGAACGATTGCTAGTGGTGCGAATTTCCCCGTTATCATCGATAAAATACTCGTCATTGTGTTCGCTGCCGGTTAAGAAGGTTCCCGCGAATCCCGATCCGATTTCAAATCCCTTACTCGCGGGTAAGGACATCATCCCTTTAGCTAAATCGGCTTCTAGCTTATCAAAAACGGGTTCTCCTAGACCTTTCGGCACATTTCTGGCTACACATTCCACCACACCGCCGATCGAGTCCTTATTCAGGCGAATTTGGTCGATCAGGGCGATCATTTGGGCGGCCGTTTCCCCGTTGGGACAACGCACTATATTACTTTCCACCTCGTCGAGGGTGACGGTGTTGGGGTCGATGATTGCCTCAATATCTTTAATTCGCTTCACATAGCCGATAATCTCGACATTATAGACAGATTTAAGGATTTTTTTAGCGATCGCTGCTGCGGCCACCCGGCCGATGGTTTCCCGGGCCGAGGATCTGCCTCCTCCTTTCCAGTTGCGAATGCCGTATTTTGCCTCGTAGGTAGCATCCGCGTGGGAAGGTCGGAATTTCTCGGCCATTTCGTTGTAATCTTGCGAGCGAGCATCCTGATTCCGCACTAAAATAGCGATCGGTGTACCGAGGGTTTTGCCTTCAAAAACGCCCGAAATTATCTCACAAATGTCATTTTCCCGACGCGGGGTCACGATTCTGCTTTGTCCCGGTTTGCGACGGTCTAAATCGATTTGAATCTCCTCTTCGGAAATTTCTAAGCGCGGAGGACAACCATCGATAACCACTCCTACCCCACCCCCGTGAGATTCTCCAAAAGTGGAAACCCGAAATAGTCGTCCGAAAGTGTTACCCATAATCTCAATATCTACTAAGCCTCAAGCTTTTATTGTACCTGAGCGGTTATCAGTTATCAGTGATCAGTTATCAGTTATCAGTGATCAGATGTGAGTTTTTAGTGGACAGTCTTAAGTAGAAAATTGCCGTTTTTTTGTCACTGATGCCATTTTTCAAAAGTAATCGCAGAGATGGTTAATTTCCCTTACCCCCACAACCAAAGGGAGAGGGGAGTAAAATGCCGGCTCTCTTATTCTTTGTGTGATAAGTTTAACTTATATAAGACCGATCAATCTTTGTGTCCTTTGTGTCTTTGTGGTTCGTTCCATTTGCTCGCCAGCAGGAATGTATTTTAGAATACATTTTACCCACCAAACCCAAGAGAGTAAAATGCCTGCTACGAATAAAGGAAAATACTATGATTACTGTTTACTGATTACTGTTCACTGATAACTGAAGGGTCTCCTGTCTTCAGGTTAAGCTCCCAAAAAAAGGCTATTCTTTACCTTATATAGCCTAGCGAAAATTTGATGACTTCTTTGTTAGTTCACACTTACCCTTCTCTTGTCAAGGGTATTTTAATTAAACGTTACAAACGCTTTTTTGCCGATATACAACTGGACAACGGAGAATTAATTACGGCCCATTGCGCTAATACCGGACCGATGACGGATGTATGCGTAGAGGGTCAACCGGTTTATCTTTCCCGCAGTGATAACCCGAAGCGAAAATTAGCTTACACCTGGGAGATGATTCAACTGGGGGAGACTTGGGTGGGAGTTAATACCAATCTTCCTAATCAGGTGGTGAAAAATGCCCTGTTGCAAGGAGTTTTTCCCGATTTGGTCAAAAATGACACCGAGGTGCGATCGGAAGTGGCCTACGGTCAAAATAATGGCAGTAGAATTGATTTTCTTTTGACCCATGGGGATAATTCCCTCACCTATATTGAGGTCAAAAATACCACTTGGAATCAGGGAGAAACGGCACTTTTTCCCGATACTGTCACCACGCGAGGACAGAAGCATTTACAGGAATTAATGGATTTATTGCCGGCAGCGGAGGCGATTATGCTCTACTTTATTAATCGGGGTGATTGTGACCGATTTGCTCCGGGGGATAGTAAAGATGCTAAATACGGGCAGTTATTGCGTCAAGCAGTGGCTAAAGGAGTCAAAGTTTTACCCTGTCGCTTCCAAGTGACACCCGCGGGAATTAATTATTTAGGTTTAGCAGAATTGCAACTGTGACACCAGTGGTTTAGAGGGGCCAGCTTTTGACAAAATCCCCCAGACCGCAACTGACCTTAAAAAGCTTAGAGACACAGTTACCTGTGCCTCTACTGGGGATTTTGTCGATACATATTTGGGGTAATTTGTCAAGGTTTTTGATAACTAATTCCGTGGCGCATTTTCTCTAATTTCTGTTGCACCTGAGCATCGAGAGAATGGAATAAAAAACGCCCTTTGGGACTTTGAGAAGAACTCTGGGATTTTCTCAGACGACGACCGGTTAAATCCACCTCGATTTCCAGACGTTGAGCGGAAATCCACTGGGCCCCATAACCCATAACGGTCATTTTTTGGGCATTATCAGAGGTAGCGACGATAATCCGTCCGATAGCTGGGGCGCGATTGTACCAAAAATCGGCACAGGTTTTCTCGATATAGGTGTCGGCGGTTTGAGCGTGAGCGGTAAAATAAACCGATAAATGGTTAGTGTAGCGTTCTTGGCTGCCGGGGGTATCTTGAAGGTAGGAATCGAAGACGATTTGGGTTTGATAACCCTGATGGTGGGTGTAACCGATTAGGGTTTCAATTAACTTGTCTCGCGCTGGTTCGAGACCATGGCGATCGCTGATTTTTTTCAGGGACGGCCAAGCGCCGATGACGTTGTAGCCGTCAACCAGCAGAAGGGAACGATCAGAAGAATTAAGCATGGCTTTGAGAGTAATTTGTGTGGCATTAAGGGCAGTTGTAAAAAACAGCATCCTAATGATATTAACAAAAAATTTAGGATTCTCCCGCCGCACTGGCCAATAATCTCGCTTTTAAGTCTAGGGGATTTCCCCGCTCCGTTACCTTGCCCCCCTCTAACAAAAATGCTCCATCGCTGTAATCCAATTCATCAAGGCGGTGCGTCACCCAAAGGGCTGTAATCCCTCGGTTTTTGACCAATTTCTGCACTTGAGAGACTAATTCTAACTGAGTATCCCCATCCAAAAGGGCGGTGGGTTCATCAAAGAGCAAAACCTCGCAATGACGAGCTAAGGCCCCCGCAATGGCGATTCTTTGCTTTTGTCCGCCACTGAGAGCATAGATCGGTCGTTTTTCCATTTCTAATAAATTCACCGCCCCTAGGGATTCCCGCACCCGGGCCCGAATTGCCGGCGTGGATAAACCCTCGGATACCAACCCAAAGGCCACATCTGCCCCCACTGTTGGCATAACTAACTGATGGTCGGGATTTTGAAAAACAAAACCGAGGGGGTTAGGTATCTCTATTTCCCCGCGACTAGGTTTTAATAATCCCGCTAAGAGCCGAAGCAGGGTCGATTTACCGCTGCCATTTGTCCCCAACAACATCCAAAATTCCCCTTTGGGAACTTGCAAAGAGCAGCCATTTAATACTGATTTCCCATTCGGCCAGCTAAACCAGAGGTCTTTTACTTTTATAGTCATGAATTATCAGTTATCAGTTATCAGTTATCAGTTAAGCTAAGACTTATTTAGGGCTTGCTGAATAAATGTGAAATGTAGGCAAGATAGGGGTTTTGTGGCTTTTCTTGCTCCCACAGGTACAAGATTTTGAGAGAATCGTGCTTCCAAACCTTGCGTCTTCATCGGCCCGAGTCCTGTAGGGGCGAAGCATTCGGGCAATAACCTATCGATGAAACCGTAGATTTTCTATCCGAATGCTTCGCCCGTACTTTTTGCCGCAAACCCTATTTAAACCGCTTATTCTTAATGATCAGCCGAATCTCCTCCAATCCCTTTACTGTTGCCTCTTGCAAGAGTGCCTCTTGACTCGTCTCAACGAGCAATTTAAATTATGAACAGCTTATCAGTTATCAGTTTTGAGTTTTGAGTTTTCAGTGGAAAGTGTTATCTAGGCGGTTGCCGTTTTCTTGTCACTGATTACTGGTTACTGCTCACTGATAACTGATTAAAGAACTATTCTGTGGCTAAAGCGACAAACCCCGGCGCTCTACCAGTGGAGGCAGCCCCGGATTTTTGTGAAACAATCACCGCACTGATCTGATCGCTCAAAACCGCCACCTTTTTATCGGTTTGTTTTTCGCAGGTTAATTCTAATAATTCGGGATTAGGCGATCGCATAGCGTTAATAATTGTTTGATACAAAGCGTCTGCTCCTGCTTCTTCCTTGCGCTGCACGGAAATGGGGATGGGCGAGAGTTTCAGGGTAATATCGATCGAATACATAGTTTAGCGTTCCCTTCCAAAAAACAAGTCAAAAACCATTGTATAGCAGGGGTTGGGAAGTCAGTGATCAGTGATCATGAGTTTTCAGTTCACTGATTGCTGTTCACTATCACCGATTAACTCTCGGCACTCCCTGTGCAGAGGGGTTGTTATGCCGCAAGAAGGATCACGAGTATCAAGCGATCGATCTTGTTCTGGGTTCGGGAATCACTTCACCTTCTGTCCGCCAGGCTTCCAAGTACATTTCAATCACTTCTTCACCGTTGTGGATAGCCTCTTGACGAGTTTTGCCATGAGTACAAGGCATGACGACAAGATCAGAAAACTCTGGGATCGTTACCAGGAAAAGCTGATCTTCATCAGACCACTGAACAATCATGCTGTATTTATTCATTTTCCTTCAAAGGGATTGGATAGAGTATCTTGGATTAGCAGATTGATTCTTTTCAGGGTTTTCTTGTCCTGAGATTGCCAATAAAGATAATCTTTTCATGCTTTACTACCCCAAGCCAACTTACGCATCGATTAAATCATGTTCTTGTGTTTTACCTGCTTGATATTCTGCGATCGCTTCTTGCAAATGTTGAGCATTAGCCGGAGATTTTAAGAGATAAACTGTTTCCATCAGACTGTCATAATCACTTTTAGACATGATGACAACATCGGG
>NZ_CAIP01000300.1 GCF_000297435.1 Microcystis sp. T1-4
TAGCCACTATTGTTATTCTCAAAAACGTGCTCATAGACGTTGTTGTAAATGTCGCTTTGCACAAAGAAGAAGAAATCCCCAGCCACGGCAACAGGAAGATTCACTGTCCCTGAACCCGTGTAGTTTTCTTCCGCATTCAATGCGCCATTGTGATAGAAATTGCCCAGAAGATAATCTTCTTCGTCTAAGGTTTCATCCTCGGACATAAACACCCGATCCCACCAAGCTGTTTCTAAAGTGCGTCCTGTGCCAGCATTAGTGACAGTCCAACTCAGGTTCATTGGTTGTCCTGAGAAGGCTCCATTAGGAGCATTAACCGCCGTTACTTGTAAATCGGGAGGTGGAGTTAAATTAACATCTGTTGGCCCACCAGACCCCCAATTATCCCCTTCATTACCAACTTCGGTAACGTAGTTATAAACATCAGTTTGTACGAGGAAATAGTAATTGCCATCAATACCGCGAGGTAGGGTTACGGTTAAACTATTGTTGTAACTATCACCCGCATTTAAGTAACTGATGTTGGTCGCCTGCCCTAAATAGGTATCTGTGTTATCAAATTCTTGATCCAGCGATAGATATACTCTGTCGTACCAGATGGGGGCATTCGTTGCGCCTGTTCCTGTATTAGTGATTGTCCATGCGACGACTGTTTCTTGACTGGAGAAAGCGGTAGATGGCGCAGCGACCTCACTCACAACCAGATTGGGAACAGGGGCAAGAATAACGCTAAAAATCTGATCATCTGTTGTCGTGTTGTTTGTGTTTGCACTTTCGGCAAGATTTTCGTAGTAATCGGTGGTGACAGTGATTTTATAATTGCCGTTCAAGTCAAGGGGAATATCTAGGTTTTGAATTCTTTCTAAAGCTTGACCCACACCGAGACTACCGGTATAGCTGAAGATACCTAAATCTCTGACAAAAGAATTATCAGCGGCATTAACCAGATAAATTCGGTCAGACCAAGTTCCCGTTGCTCCTGCGTTTCCTTGGTTAGTGACCGTCCAAGAAATTTCGATTGACTCTCCCGATAGGGTTTCCAGAGGAGACTGAATGCTTGTAACAACTAAATCAGGAGCAATTAGGGTGATAGGAACCGCAAAGGTATTGTTATTATCATTACTCTCCGCTTGATTATTATTGCGATCAGCAAG
>NZ_CAIP01000299.1 GCF_000297435.1 Microcystis sp. T1-4
GGCTTTTTTTATCGGTTGCTCAAAACTGGCTACCCTACGCCGTGAAATGCCAAAGACATGAAAAAACTCATTCCAAAAAGATTGAGATTCTGCTTTTTCTGAAGTCTCTCCTTCCCACTCTTTTTGAAAAGCGATGGCGCGATTTTTTATTTCATTCCAACTTAAAGGCATAGTTTTAATTCCTTCCCTACCCCCCTATGAGTCTGGGTAGGGATTCTAGCACATTCGTGGAAATAATCTTGATTAAGGCTTCTGGTCTTGATTTTGGGGATAACTGGGGAATAGATCCCTGGGGAAATCCTCGGCACTTAAACAGGTTTGTAAAGCTTGGGACGGGTTATTTTTGTCCACACCACGACTGACAGCGATAACGCACTCAGAAAAGCGACCGGGTAATAAACTTTGACGACAGGAATCTAAAACCTGTTTAGAAATCCCTAATTTATCAGGTTCCTTGGCTGTTTCCGTTTGTTTGAGGGAATTAGTGGCAAATAAGGGGGCAGCGCGATGGATATCGACCACACAGTGACCTAGGTCGATGGGACGACGCACTTGAAAACAAGCTTGCAGAGCCAGATTACCATCGATCGGGGTTTTGGATTTAATCATCACCACACACCGGGATAATTCTTTAGGAATTAATGCTTCTGAACAAGCGGTGGCAGCATCTTGGGGACTCACTCCCGTGCCGACAATCTGACTGATACAGGCACTGAATTGATTATTGTTGCCAAATGCGATCGCTGCTCGGTTCATTTCTACTAAGCCAAGGGAAATAGTAGCGATCGCGCTCCAACTAGCAATTTGTTTAATATAGTTTTTCATTGTTTGCTCACACCGAAGATTTTAAGGCTAACCCGCCACGATCTTAACAGATTCACGGGGAACAGGAAACAGGGAGATGGGGGAATGGGGGAATGGGGGAAT
>NZ_CAIP01000298.1 GCF_000297435.1 Microcystis sp. T1-4
ATCCTCACAAACAATACCAGTATAGGCCCCAGCTGCCGTTTGTCCAGCCGCTCCAGCATAATTTTTAATATCGTCATCAAATTCAGTCACAGCATTCGCTAGATAGGCGGCTCCAAAAGCATTGGGAGTTCCCACTTCGCTGATATCATAGAATGTTAGGGAAATAGTGGCAGCTTCCAGAGCTAGTTCAGATAAAGTAGCAAAAGTCCCTTTTTCATAACGATAACCCTGTTGGGCGCGATTGATTAATCCCAGTGTTGCGCGCGCTTCTGCTTGCCTACCTTTGGCGACTTGTCCAAAGAGATTCGGTAAACTGATGGCAGCGAGAACCCCCAATAAAATCACCACTATCAACAATTCTATTAGAGTAAAACCCCTCGCTTTTTTTTCCTGTGATTTGATTGCTGAAAAAAGAAGGTATTTCATAGTTAGGCGCTGGCAATGTTGACTATATTTTGGGTGTTAGGGTTTTAGGGTGTTGGGGTGTTGGGGTGTTGGGGTGTTGGGGTGTTAGGGTGTTGGGGTGTTGGGGTGTTCGGGTGTTAGGGTTTTAGGGTTTTAGTTGAAATTCCCCCCACTTCCCCCATTCCCCCCACTTCCCCACTTCCCCACTTCCCCGTTCCCCACTTCCCCCATTCCCCACTTCCCCATTCCCCCACTTCCCCAC
>NZ_CAIP01000297.1 GCF_000297435.1 Microcystis sp. T1-4
TATCAATAATCAAGATTATTATACCTACATGGAAACGGTGCGTTTATGGCTATCAGATTATAGCATTTACACCTATCCTGATGTGATGGTGATTAAAGGTCAACCTCTCTATCAAGGGAATAGTCAATCTAACGTGATCAATCCTTTAATTATTGTCGAAGTTCTCTCTAATTCTACCCAAGCTTATGACCGAGGGGATAAGTTTAAATTCTATCGTTCTCTGCCAACTTTTCAGGAATATATTCTGATTGAACAATCTAGTTATAGTGTGGAACGTTACTATAAACAAAAGGATGAGCAATGGTTAATTGATTTCGTCACGGGGGAAAATGCGGTTTTACAATTGCTGTCGGTGGATTGGCAGATTTCTTTTCAAGATTTATATCAAAGAGTAAATTTCGACCTAGCAGAAACCTAAAATTAAAAGAAAGGTGAAAAAGAGTCGCTATCAAGAAACTCATTATCTCAAAATAGCTAATCTTTTTTGGTATAATAGACGGACTACTATATGTTAAATCTATGGAAGCTCTAGATTTTTCCGATCAACTACAATGGACTGCAGAAGCAAAAGCAAAACTGAAAAATATTCCC
>NZ_CAIP01000296.1 GCF_000297435.1 Microcystis sp. T1-4
GGAAACCAGTTTTAGGGATAAGTATAATTACTCACTTGCATAAATGAGATGCTCCCTGAGAATTTTTTGATCAATTGGGACTCGATCGAGGATAATTAGAAAAAGTATTTTGACTCATAACCAAATCTAATCAAGAAGCCCAGTGACGATTCCCCTGCTAGAGTTGTTTGTATTCGCCACCGTTTTGTGCGGATTTTTAGGAACATTCCTGAAAAAAAACTTAATCATGAAGATTATCGCCATGGATGTCATGAGTACCGGCGTTATCGCCTACTATGTGGTGATTTCTTCCCGTGACGGTTTATTTACTCCCATCCTCGGTACAGTTAAACAGCAAAATTACGCCGATCCTGTACCCCAAGCAGTGATTTTAACAGCGATCGTCATCGGTTTTTCGATTCAGGCGTTAATGCTGGTGGGAGTGATGAAATTAGCCAAAGATAACCCCACCCTCGACAGCAGCGAGATAGAAAAAAATAACACACCATGAATACTTTAACGATCGCTTGGATAAGTTTACCCTTTTTGATCGGCTTTATCATCTATTTATTGCCGCGATTAGACAAATATCTGGCTCTCGCCGCCACTATTATCTCTCTCGCCTATTCTCTCCTTCTATTTAGCCAATCCTCCCCCATAACCCTCAACCTACTGGATAATTATGGCGTGAAACTGGTAGCCGATCAGTTAAGTGCCTATTTTATCCTCACTAATGCCCTAGTGACGATGGCGGTGATCCTTTATAACTGGGAAAGTAGCAAAACCGCCTTTTTTTACGCCCAAGCTATCATTCTCCACGGCAGCATTAATTCTGTCTTCGTCTGTGAGGATTTTATTAGCGTTTACGTTGCCTTAGAA
>NZ_CAIP01000295.1 GCF_000297435.1 Microcystis sp. T1-4
GGGGTAAAAAGATAAATTTGGCAGTGGCGATCGCTGTACCTACGGCTGCTAAATTGATGGCTACCTCTTGCCAAGGTAATAAATTTTTCATCGTTAACGCTTTCGCCCCAAAACCAGATAATAAGGGGAATCCAGAGATGGAAAAACTGGCGATAACAATAGCAATCCAGAGGGAATTAGGGATCGCTTGTTGCTGTAATTCTTTAAAATTGCGACTGGGTAAAACTCCCACTAACAGAAATAGGGAAGATTTAACTAATCCGTGGGTAAGGGTATAAAAACCGCTCACCAGTGGGGCAGCCAAAATAAAACCCAGCTGCACGATCGTGCTAAAGGCTAACATCCGCTTGCTATCCTTTTCAAACACTGCGTATGACACGCCAAAAATCGCCGTTAGCACCCCGAAAAGCCGAATTAGTCCATCCAAATCCTCTAGGATTAAAGCACAGCGCAGGAGGGGAAAAATGCCAGCTTTTACCACCACCCCCGACATCAGCGCCGAGACAGAGGTTTCCGATTCCGAGTGTGTCATCGGTAGCCATAATCCCGAGACAAAGATTCCCCCTTTGACTAATAATCCCATGAGGATTAAAGCCAAGGCTTCGGGAGGTGCGCCCTTTAAACCAGCAAAAGCAAAGGAATTATTGGCTTTATAGACTAAAACTGCGCCAATAAGGTAAAATAACATCGCCACATTGCTGATAAACAGATAACGCAGGGCAACCCAGAGAGAGCGATCGCTGCGAGGGTAGGCAATCACCAGAAAAGCGGCAATACTAATTAC
>NZ_CAIP01000294.1 GCF_000297435.1 Microcystis sp. T1-4
AGCCCAAGAAAGCCAAATGCGCCGCACTTTGAGTAGTTTCCTCAACCGCATCTACTACGATTTACGCAATTTAGGGCAAACTTCCCAAGACCGCGCCCTCAATTTTGCCGCGACTAACGCTTTCCAAGCAGCGCAAACTTTTTCTGAGGCTGTGGGTGCGGGGATGGAACTCGACAGTATTAACGTTTCTAAGAGTCCTTTCTGTCGGCTGGATAGCGATTGTTGGGACGTACAGTTAAAATTCTTCGACCCGGAAAATAGCCGCCGCGCTCGTAAAATCTTCCGGTTTACAATAGATGTGAGTGATTTAATTCCTGTTACTTTGGGCGAAGTGCGTTCCTGGTCTTCTCCTTATTAGTCCTCTCCCCTGCGCTGACTTCTGACTTCAAGTACAGGCGAAGCATTCGGATAGGAAATCTAAGGTTTCAGCGATAGGTTATGCCCGAATGCTTCGCCCCTACCCCCATTATTTACCCGAAAACAACCGTGAGACTTCCCAAACAATCTGCTCCCGTCAAACGACCCCATTTTATTCATCCCCATGAATGCGTCGATATTGTTCATGGAGATGGCG
>NZ_CAIP01000293.1 GCF_000297435.1 Microcystis sp. T1-4
AAGGTCTTCCCGAAGTCATCGTCCGGCAAGTGCGAGGGGAGACCAGCTGGAAGGGCGACATCCACTTCGACCCCTTCGGGCAAGTAGTAGTAATGAACTCTAAAAAAACGGAGCTATTCAGCCAAGTTCTAGCCCTAGCCGCCCGATTGAATCTCGGTATCAAAGAGTTTATGGACGACCCAGAAGGTTTTCTCGGCATCGAATCACCGAAAAGCCGTCAACACGCCCGTCAGCGAGTTAAACAGCGCCTCTTGGAAATCAACCAAAACCACTACGAACGGCGCAAGACGGAAGCGGAGGGTCAACTCGTCACCCGTCGCCTCAACGATGAGATCGACGCAACTCCAGACAGCGACGAACCTAAGCTCAAGGAGCCTCGGAAATCTCCCAAGACTGCCATTAAATCGGGCAAGCGCAAAACCGACCGAAAACGGGAAGCCGAGGAGTGGCTGAAAAATAATCCAGAATTTTCGGAGGATGTGGATGCCCAGATGGGTATCACGAGCATTCACACCTAGAGTTCCTTAATAGGATTGGAGGGGAATGGAAGTCCTCTCCAATCCATCATACTAAAAAAACCATGCGAACCGCTATCTTTTTCTGGCAAGATGCCGAACAAACACCTATTCTCAAGTCTCTTATCGAGGAGGCTCTTCACCTCGGTTATACCCGTTTCCTGACGACCCTGTTCCTAGAAAACGATCAAGGTCTGGTCTTCTCGATCGAGGCTGAATCAATCGATGACTTTCCCCTCGATAATCTTTTCCGCGCCGACCGCATCCTGCTCGTTGACGAGCCGCTACTCTGGTTATGCGATCGAGGTGAGCGGGTCTTCGCGGTTTGGGACGGCAGCGAGGGCGAAACGCTCACCTGTCTGGGTTTCCTCAAAGCTTGGGGTCTGCCAGGTAATTATGTCAACCCCTACCGTACTTTCACCCTCGAAACCATCTAACGCTTATCCCTGATCGAGCGATCGGGGTTTTTCTTCTCTACTCCCCGATTTGCTCGCTCGTCGGACGGGGGGGTTATCCTTATTCCCTCGGTTTTTCTGTGCCATACCCCCGCCTCTCCTCGCTCACGCCCACCCACCCACCCTAAACCGGAAAAATAAGGAAAGAACACAAAAGAGATAAAAATCTTCGCCAAGCGGGGAGGTGTAAACCTAGAATTAAACACCTTGAACCAACCGATAAGTCCAACCCCAACCGTTCAAACCTCGAACATTCTACATGAATACGCCGATATCCGCTGGCAGATGGCCGCACTTTCGGCCAAACTAGAAGAAATCGAACCGATGGCGATCGAACGGGCATTATCAATCATCAGTGAGGATGCAACCGCCAACGGCAAACGGGTGGTGTACCGCACCGATACAGTCGATATCATTCTCCAATTACGTTCCCAGAAGCCAAAACCCCAAAACCATGCCGACCTCGAATCGCTCAAGGAATTGATCGAGTTGGAAGCTGAGAAAGCCCAACATCAAAACCAAGATGAGATCGCCAGCATGGAAAGGGAGATCGCCCTTTTACGCTCCCGTCTCCTCAGACTGCAACAAACCGATGAAGGACGAACCTATCAAGCTGAATATGCAGACTTAGAACGTCAACTGACCACTCTCGAACCGCTTCTCAGCGTCAGATTAAAGTAAACCACTAGCTAGATTTAATCGTACAAGCGGGGGAAATTTCTCTCGCTTTTTATAATTGGCTCAAATTCAAGAAAATAAATCATAAAACTATCAATAAAAACGAAAAAATCTTAAAAACTTAGACAATTTAAAAGCTATCGCATTAGGTGTAAAAAAATTAACATAGAGGTCAAAACCATGACATTTAAG
>NZ_CAIP01000292.1 GCF_000297435.1 Microcystis sp. T1-4
TGAATTATGAATTAGACATCTTCCAAAATTATAACCCAGTCACAGCTTGCTTTTAGCCTATATACTAATTAAGTAGTTCGATAGCTGAAATGTATATCTATCGTTGCTAATTCAATTTCACTGAAAAAATATGAGGCAATTAAAATAATTTTTATTCGGGTAGATTCCTTAACTAGAAAGACTTTTGGTCTTGAGATAATATTAGGTCGAGGTCTATTGGGAAGGGGTGAGTGTTTAAGGTTGGTTAACTAGAGTTCGGCATCTCACAGGGTGACAGAGAGCTTGAGTTGTCACAGTTTCAATTCCTTAACCCAAACTGACGTTAAACCTGTTACAGTAAATATAACTGACTAAATTGGAATTAAAGACTATGCGACTTAAGCGATGGGAGTCCCCCCGCCGTCAGGGACGTAACGACAAAGGCAAGGGTGGTTCGGCCCGACAGCGACAACTGAAAAAACAATTTAAAATGTTGTCCAAAAAACTAAAAGGGGGAGAGAGTAACATCTCTCCTCTTTTTTTGTCCCCAGCAATCGCCACTGAAAAATCTTCCTTTGGGAAACTCTCAGTCTTCTGAAACAGTCCCAGACTTGAGCCACTTTCAGATTAGGGAAAAAAATGAAGCTTATACTTGCCGTCATGACGATGACAGTAGCTTTAACCGTCACCAGTAACCATTCTAGCCTTGCCGGAGCAATCTTCGATCGCATTCAAAAAACTGGGGTAATTACTGCCGGCGCTCGTAAAGATGCTATTCCCTTTGGTTTTGTCAACTCCCAAGGCAAGTGGGTGGGTTACAGCCTTGATATGTTAGAGTTAATTCGCAAAGAAACCGAACGGAAGTTAGGAAAACCGATTAAATTAAAAATTGTTGAGGTTACTCCCGAAAATCGTTTTGAAAAGTTAAAAACAGGGGTGATAGATATAGAGTGTGGCTCCACTACTTTTACTTGGAAAAGAGAAAATGAGGTGGATTTTTCCGTTAGTTATTTTGCCAGTGGCACTCAATTGTTAACCCGCAAAGGTAGTAATCTCGATGACATCGGTAGCTTGGCAGGCAGACGAATTGGAGTAATTGCCAATACTACTAATGAAGCGGTGATTAAAACCCAACAACCCGCCGCTATTTTGGTCAAAGTTAAAAACCGTGGCGAGGGTTTACAAAAACTAGAAGCGGGAGAAATTGACGGTTTTGCCAGTGATGGTATTACCCTGGAAGGCTTAAGGAAAAGCGCTAAAAATCCCAATAATTTAGCCATAGTTCCCTCCTATCCCTACGCGTACGAATCCTATGCCTGTACTTTACCTGAGAATGATTCTAAATGGCGCGATACGGTGAATTACACCTTATTAAAATTCATGGAAGGGATCGTTAGCGACCAACAACAAGCGGTGACAATTTATGAACGTTGGTTTGGTGAAGACGGGGTTGTTCCCTATTCCAGAGAAACTATTAATGATTATTTTCAAGGCATTGTCAACACCTATGAATGGATTCCTTTAACTATATTTCCCTAAAATCAAGACCTTTTCAGGTATCAATTGAAAAGTACAAGAGCCTCCCGATGTCGGGGGGTTGGGGGGGTCAAGGGGCAAAAGTCTTGATTAATTTGTCTCCCTAAAACTCTTGTTGACCCTAATAAATCCTGTTTCAAACCCAT
>NZ_CAIP01000291.1 GCF_000297435.1 Microcystis sp. T1-4
ACCATCACCACTGGGGGAGGTAATGACATCATCACAGGGGTTAACCCTAACAGTAGCACCCCAGGAAAAGGAGAAATTGATTCTTTAACAGGAGGAGCAGGAAGTGATAGATTTATCCTTGGTGACGTTAACTGGATTGGTTACGATGACGGTAATACAACTAATGCAGGGATAAACGATTATGCCAATATCATTGACTTTGATGCCGATGATTTTATTCAACTTCGCGGTTCAAGTAGTGATTATCTCTTGACGGTTTCTGGGACAACTACTAATCTCTATATTAATAAACCTGGCTCTGAACCTGATGAACTTATTGCCATTTTACGGGATCGAACTGGATTAAGTTTAACTGCGAGTTACTTCAACTACGTTTCTAACATCACTTTACCCAGTATTACTCTTGCTGTCTCTCCTAGTAGTGTTACCGAAGATGGGACAACAAATCTAGTTTATACCTTTACCCGTACTGGTTCCACCACTAATCCTTTAACAGTTAACTATACAGTTGGGGGGACAGCGACTCTCAATACCGATTACACTCGTACAGGGACTACCAATACA
>NZ_CAIP01000290.1 GCF_000297435.1 Microcystis sp. T1-4
TTCCCTTTTGCCTTTTGCCTATCCTCCTAAGTAGCCTATACTCAACGGATTTAATATCATTACTTGTCTTAGATGTCTGTATAATTTGCTACATTTTTACATACGCTTACCCTGGGGTGATAGGGTTTTGGGCTTCGGCCGTGAGATCAGCGTTCGACTGAGCGTTCGACAAAAGCTCACGCCGAAGTCTCACGCCGAGGTCCGAACGGGTGATAGGGTGATGAGACAGCTTCCCCACTTCCCCACTTGCCCATCTCCCCAATTCATAATTTATAATTTATAATTCCCACTTCCCCAACCCCAGACAGCCCCCTAGGGATGGCAGTGTCAGCATTAATTATTCTCGATCGAGCCACAAAGGGTAAAATTTGGGAAACACTGCAATACACTGGCAGTCAACGGGGCTAAAAACACGCTATTTTATTAACCTATACTAATCGCGCTTTAGGAGTCAGCAGTTTTCATGGATTCCGTGATAACCCTCCAATGTCAAAACCTAACCTGTCTATCCCCCAACGCCCTCACTAATAGATTCTGTGAAAAATGCGGTACTCCTTTAGTTAAGCGCTATTTATGGATGATGGGTGATTGGGTGAGAACCTATTATCGTCTGGGTGAGCTAATTGATAATCGTTATTTGGTCAAACAACCACAAATTGTTCTTGATACTAAACCCGCTCAAGCACCCCAAGCGCCAGACGAACCTCCTAGCTGGGTTTCCCTCTACCTAAAATTGTTACCCTTCCGTCTCCACATTCCCCAAGTCTATGGCTATATTCCCAGTCCCGATGAACGCTTAGATATGGACATCTGGCTGTTAGAATACGGCACTATTCCCCTCGATGAAACGGGAGAATTAATTTATCCGCAACTATTGCCCACTCTGGCCGAGGTTTGGTCGCAAGCTTCCGATTTAAGGCAAATTCACTGGTTATGGCAAATGGCCAAACTCTGGCATCCCCTCCAGAAAAAAGCTGTGGTCTCTAGTCTGCTCAACCCTTCTCTGACCAGAGTGAATAATCAACTGCTGCAATTGCTAGAATTAAGTAAAGACGAGGCTACCACTCCCAATCTACGAGATTTAGGGACCCTGTGGACAGGTCTGATCCCGACGGCAGCCGCTAATATTCAAGATTTTCTCGCATCCCTGACCCAAGAGCTAGAATCCGGTGATCTCGATCGCCCGGAATCCCTGATCGCTATGCTCGATTATGCACTACAGCACTACGGTGCAGGTCAAGAACGCACCTATGAGATTTTTACCTGCACCGATACCGGTCCGCTGCGGGAACACAACGAGGATGCCTGTTATCCCCCGACTAATCAGGCCATAACCCTGGCCCATAGTCAAAATCCCCTGGTAATCGTCTGTGATGGCATCGGCGGTCAGGAAGGGGGCGAAATCGCTGCTCAATTGGCGATCGAAACCCTGAGTAGGGAAATTAATCACAGTCCCACGAGCGATATTGAATTCTATCCCGATAGTCACAGTCTTGTCCTCGAACAGGCGATTCGTGTCACCAATGATCTGATCAGTCAACGCAATGATCGGGAATTAAGACAAGATCGTCAGCGCATGGGTACTACTCTAGTTATGGCTTTTGCCCATGCCCAGGAAATGTACGCAGCCCATGTGGGGGATTCCCGTATCTATTGGATTACTGCCCAGGGTTGTCATCAAGTGACGGTGGATGATGATCTCGCTGACCGGGAAGTGAAATTAGGCTATCTCCTCTATCGTGATGCCATACAGTATCCCAACGCCGGGGCCTTGGTGCAAGCTTTGGGGATGGGTAGCGCCACTAATCTCCATCCCACAGTTCAGAGGTTGATTGTTGATCAAGATTGTGTTTTTCTGCTCTGTTCCGATGGTTTGAGTGATTATGATCGGGTAGAACAATACTGGGACAGTGAAATCGTGCCTCTTTTGCAAGGGGAGAAAACTGTAACCGCCGTGGGGGAAAGTTTATTACAACTAGCTAACCAGAAAAACGGTCACGATAACTCCACCATCGCCCTAGTTTATTGTCGGGTAGTTCCTGCGGCTGAACCTGTCACGCCTTTAGTTTATGCTCAGGCCAAAGAACGGATTATTGCCAATCTTAATGACCAAGATTTTGATCCCAGCGGGGACACCTGCCCCGGAGAAGAAGTGGTGACGTCAATACCCACTTCCACCCCTGCATCTTCTTCTCTTTCTAGTCCTACCTCTCCCCCTGCGCGTACTAGCGTTTCACCTCTAGTCCTAGCAGCGATCGCTGTCGGGGTCTTCGGTTTGCTGGTGGCGATCGCTTGGCAATTCCTGAGTCGTCATCCCGCTTCCAATCCATCGATTTCTCCTGCACCTGTCACAGGTCCTAGTCCCACGACCGGGACAACACCTCCCGCACCTGTCACCAGTCCGAGTCCCACGACCGGGACAACACCTCCTGCACCTGTCACAGGTCCGAGTCCCACGACCGGGACAACACCTCCCGCACCTGTCACCAGTCCGAGTCCCCCCAATCCCTAATTCATAATTCCTAATTCCTAATTCCCACTTCCCCACTTCCCCACTTCCCCACTTCCCTATATGTGGCTGAAGATTAATCGGCTTGTCGGGGGTTGCCAGAGCGAGTTAAGATAAAATGCCCGATTAACTGCCGAGTCTATCCTATGGTTGATGCTGCGACGTTCTCCTCCGACACCTCCGCGATCATTGATGCCTTTGAAACGCCTCTAGAGTTTAACTTTCAACTGCCGGATCCCGAAGATGAAACCATCCAAGATCATGATTTTCAGCAGCAACTGGATTCTTTTTGGCAAGTCTGCGATCGCTTTGATTTGCAAACGGAAATCTGGCGGGGGCGAATTTTGCGAGCTATTCGCGACCGGGAGAAGCAAGGCGGTGATAGTCGGGGTACAGGCTTTTTAAACTGGTTAAAACAGCGAGAAATCACTAAAAGTCAAGCTTATGCTCTGATTCAATTGGCTAATAGTGCCGATACTCTCCTGGCGGAAGGACAACTGGATCCCGATAGTATCAATAAGTTTAGTAAACGCGCCTTCGTAGAAACGGCCAAATCTGCCCCCGAAATTCAAAAATTAGTCAGTGATGCGGCCCGACAAGGGGAGAGAATTACCCGTCGGGAGGTGAAGCAATTGGCCGATGAATGGACGGCTATGAGTTCAGATTTACTACCCGATGAAGTGAAGGAAAAGGCCAGCGATGGCAGTTTACCGGCGCGTCATCTCGCTCCCCTAGTGAAAGAATTAGAAAAGTTACCCGATACTCATATCGACACTCTCCGTCAAGAAATCGCCGCTAATCCCGATGTAGATACGGTAAAACTAATCACCTCGGAAGCACGCAGTTTAGCTAAATATCTCGACGCGGCGGCCCAAGTACAAACTCTCCGACGGGGTAATTTAGATATTGAAATGGCTCTAGAAGAAGCGTTGCGCGTCGATTGTCTAAATACGGCGGCGGATCTGGTTAAACAAGCCACACAATTAGAGCAGGCCGTGGCTAAACTTTATACTACTTGGAAACGTTTAGGTAGTTTGTCCGATCGCCTCTATGTGGATACGGGAGCAAGTAATCCCCATCTGCGATCGATGTTAACCTGTTTAGAAAGTTTAACCAGTGAAGTGATCGAAGTAGAACTGGATGAAGGTGGGCAAAAAATGGTACGTTTACGCATTATCAGCGATGGGGGAAGTTAGATGGGAATTATGAATTATGAATTATGAATTATGAATTGGCAAGTGGGGAGACTTTTCAGTGAGCAGTAATCAGTTATCAGTGGGAAGTGGGGAGCAAAAAGCGTTCGACAAAAGCTCACGCCGAAGTCTGATGGCTAAAAAGCTGATAGCTTGCTGCTATAATTTCTGAATATCCTCAAATTTTATGAAAACTTATTAACAGATACTTGACTTTATGCTAAAAATCAAGGAAAAAAAACCAATAATTAGCATCGGTTCCATAACTGCGGCGATCTTGCTCAGTTTAACCCTAATTCCTGCCGCTATGGCCAAGGATGTCCTTCTGAGAGTCGGCATTGTCCAACGTTTTGGCGATGAAGCCAAGGAAAAATTAACCCTGAGTAGTACCAGTGGTGATAATCTCACCCTGCGCGTGGTGGGAGAAGATGGCCAATCCCAAACTCTGCAAACCAATCGCCTACAATTAGAAGTTATTCCCCGTCCCCTCGCTTCTCCCATCCTCCAAGAAAAAGTCATTTTGAGCGACCACGCCACTTTTGAAACCGCCGAAAATAGCGCCAAAAATTGGGCAAAAATGGGCATTAAAGTAGAAATTACCCAACCTGGACGCTGGCAGGTTTGGGCAAAGCGAGAAGTTTATGAAAATCCCCTAGTGCGGCGTTGGTTGCTGACCAGTTTGCAAGCAAAAGGCCACAATCAACCCTATATTAATAGTGTTTTACTCAAAGAAAAGCCGCAAGTTTCTTTCCAGATCAACGGGGTGCGCTATTTTCCCAAAGAATTAGAAATCGAGAGCCAAAAAAACCTGATTCAAGTTACTCATAGCCCCAATCAGGTGCGTTTGTACGGGGGAACCATGCGCCTACAGCCCAACGCCTACGGCACTTTTACCCTAGTTAATAACGTTCCCCTCGAAACCTACCTGCGCGGGGTTGTACCCCACGAAATCGGTCATGATGCCCCGGAAAGTGCCACCCGGGCGCAAACTATTATCGCCCGCACCTACGCCCTCCGCAATCTGCGCCGTTTTCAAGCCGATAATTACGAACTCTGTGCCGATACCCATTGTCAAGTTTATTATGGATTGACGGGAACTAATCCCCGGGCTGATCAAGCGATCACGGCCACGCGAGGCCTAGTTTTAACCTACCAAAATGAGTTAGTGGATGCCCTTTATTCCTCCACCACCGGCGGGGTAACTGCCCTCTTTAGTGATGTGTGGGATGGGGAAGAAAGACCTTATCTCCGGGCAGTGGTGGACTCCCCTAATCGAGTCTGGGATCTGTCGAAACAATCCCTCGCTAATGAGACAACTTTTCGCCAGTTTATTAATCTTAAAGATGGTTTTAATGAGACAGGCCGAAGGGTTTTTCGCTGGCAAAAACAAGCTTCTTTAGCTGATTTGAGTCAAGACCTAGAAACCTATTTAACACGCAGAAAACATCCCCTTGCCCACTTCCAGAAAATTCAATGGATGGAAGTGACTAAGCGCTCTCCTTCCGGTCGGATTCTGACTATGACTATTCAAACCGATAAGGGGATTTTGGAACTGCATAAAAATGAGGTGCGTAGTGCCTTAGGACCGCCTCGCAGTACCCTATTCTACATCGATCCTATCTACGATACCAATCGACAGATCCAGGGTTATAACTTTATTGGTGGCGGTTTCGGCCACGGGGTAGGATTAAGTCAATTTGGTTCCTATAATTTAGCCCGTTTGGGTTGGTCTCCTGAACAAATTCTCGCTTTCTATTATCCCGGCACTATCATCCAACCTCTCAATAATTCGATTGTCTTTTGGCGAGGAAATTAATCAGTTATCAGTTATCAGTTATCAGTTATCAGTTATCAGTTATCAGTTATCAGTTATCAGGGATATCAGGAGAAAAAAGTGTTCGACAAAAGCTCACGCCGAAGTCTCGCCGAACGTCCGAAGTCTCACGCCGAAGTCTGGCGGCTGACGGCTAAAAAATCGCCTTCATCTATTTGACTAAATTTTACATCGGTAAACGCTGAATATCTCGGTTAGAACCAATTACCACCATGGCTAAATCCTTGTGTAATCTTTCTTGGGGATTGGGGTTAATCTTGAATTTTTCCGCATTACCGACAGCGACAATATTTAACCCATAACGATTACGAATTTCTAACTCTGCTAGGGTTTTACCGTGAAAAGCTTCTGGGACTTTTAACTCGACAATACTATGTTCGGGATCGAGATCAAATCGTTCTAAGATTGATGGTCTAGTTAAACGGTGTGCTAACTCACAACCGGCATCATATTCGGGAAAAACTACTAAATCTGCACCAACTTTTTTGAGTAATTTTCCATGGATTTCTGAGGAGGCTTTAGCGGCGACAAAATTAACCCCTGCTTCCTTACAATTGAGAGTAGTAATGATACTTTCTTCCACGTATTTACCAATAGCGACAATCACCGTATCGGTTTCAAAAATTCCCGCTTCTCGCAGAGCGTTAGGTTTGGTAGAATCAAGCTCGATCGCATTATCTACTATTCGATCGGATAACGCTTGTACTACTAATCCTTCGTCAATATCCGTCGCTACCACTTGATAACCTTGGTTGCGTAAGGTTTCACAGACGGCGCGCCCAAATCTGCCTAATCCGATGACGGCAAATTGACGATTTTGGGGACGCATACTACTGAAAAATTTAATTGATTGCATAATTTTAAGTTAAACTGTTACGCATTTAAAATGCTAGTGTCAATGAGTGCCAGTAACTGATAACTGATATTAATTATCCCACTAAAAGGTTTTCTTCGGGGTAGTTAATAACTGTTGGTTTTGGATCGCCGATAATAGCCGCTATTAAAAGTATAACTCCCACCCGTCCCAGATACATCATAAAAACAATAATTAACTTAGAAATCGGCGATAAAGCGGCAGTTATACCCATAGATAGGCCGACAGTTCCAAAGGCAGAAACTACCTCAAAAAACAGTTGAATCATTTGAAAATCTGTCTCCACAAATGAGATAGCTAGGGTGGAGATAATAATCGCTATAACCGAACCAAAAACCACCGCCATTGACTTTAAAATTAACGGCGTAGGAATGCGTCTTTGATAGAGAGTAACTTCTTCACGGCCTCTTAAAACCGAGCGGGTACAATTATATAAAATCCTAAAAGTTGTGGTCTTAATACCGCCCCCTGTACCGCTAGGACTGGCACCAATAAACATCAAAGCCATGGTAATTGATAAACCTTCTACGGAAATTTTACCAATATCAATGGTATTAAATCCTGCTGTTCTCGATGTTACCGATTGGAACCAAGCGGCCAGCAATTTATCTTTAATTGATAAATTAGCCAAAGTGTCACCATTTCCCTGTTCAGTAAATAAAAAAGCCAAGGTTCCTATCACTAATAAAAATATAGTTGTACTGATAGCAACTTTATAATTAAGGGAAAAAACAAATCCTTTTCTTTTATATCGAAAGCGGTGAATAGACCAAGTGTAAAACTCGATAATTACCTGATAACCGATACCTCCAAAAATGATCAATCCTGTGATAGATAAGTTAATAATAATTGAAGACTGATAGGACATTAAATTATCTTTAAACAAGCCAAAACCAGCATTATTCCAAGCACTAATACTATGGAATAAAGATAACCACACCGCATATCTAAAATCATACTTTTGGGCAAAGACAGTTAACATAATCAAGGTTGCTGTTAACTCAAAAACTAGAGTAGTAGCAATCACTGATTTCATTAAACTTTGACTACCTTGTAGAAAAGGTCGATCAAAGGATTCTTGAATCGCTAACTTCTGTCTCAGGTCAAATTTTCGCCCAACTAATAACATTAAAAAAGTGGTAGTGGTCATATAACCCAACCCCCCCACTTGCACTAATAAAGCAATAAATAATTGACCCCAAAAAGAAAAATAAGTACCCGTATCTACCACTGCTAAACCCGTGACACAGACAGCAGAAGTGGAGGTAAAGAGGGCAACAATTGGATCATTCCAAGTGCCGCTAGTGGTAGAAACAGGCAACATCAACAGGGAAGTTCCCGCTAAAATTACCGCCATAAATCCCAAGCAAATTGTCCGGGCAATCGTCATATAAATTCCTTAGTGAAAGTAGCTAAGAGAAGATTGTTTTTGGGCTAACACTTCTTGATAAACTAACTGTAAGCGATCGATATTTTTACTGAGAGTATAAGAGTCTAAAACTCTTTGACGGGCTTTTTGACCTAAAATTGTGGTTAATTCGGGATGATCTCGTAGGACAGGCAAGAGAGTTTTTAATTGGGTAATTAGTCCTTTAGTATCTAGAACTATTCCCGCACCTTTTAACACTTCCCCATCGGCACCCACATCCGTAGCCAGACAAGCAACACCGCAGGCCATCGCTTCTAAGAGGGAAATCGATAAACCTTCCACTAATGAGGGTAAAATAAAGCCGTCAACCCCGCGCAAAATTTCAATTCGTTTATTTTCATCGCCGATAAAACCTAACCAGATAATACCATCTTCTTCTCCATAAAAAGGTTTGAGGGAAGGAGTCAATGGACCATCGCCAACAATGAGCAGTTTGCATCTACTCCCTAAATTAGTTTTTTTCCAAGCTTTCAATAAAGATTCTACATTTTTCTCTGGCATGATCCGGCCGAGATAAATAAATAAACAATCGGCATTATATTGAGCTTTAATATGCGATAGTCCTGGACAATACTTATTAACATCAACCCCATTGGGAATAATGGCTAATTTTTCTTCTGGGACTCCCAATTTAACTAAAAAATCCCGTTGAGAGGTGGAAAAAATAATTACCTTATCGTAATTAGCTAAAAAAGGGGCGTGTAGTTGGTAGGTTAATAATTGGGTACTGGAGATGAGATTGCGAATTTTACTATCAAAAGCCGGGTGAAAAGTCGCCACCAGAGGCAAATCTAAAGACTCACAAATTTCTGGTAGCAGAAAATCGAGGGGAGACAGGGGTAAGGACGCATGAACTAAATCGGGTTTCAGTTCCCTGAGTTTATCCTGTAGAACCCGACTCGATTTCAGGGTGGGAATAGTATAGACTTGGGAACTATAGAGACGTGGCAGGGTGATTTCGTCGTAAAAGTCGGGCCAATCGCTTACGGTGGGTTTTTCGGAGGAAAAATGCAGAAAACTGACTTGATAATCTCGATCGAGCAGGGAATTAGTCACTTCTCGCCCATAGGTAACGTTACCGCAAAAAGGAGATTTTTTTCCTAACCAGGCAATGTGCATTCAGATTCTCTTAAGAAAAAGTTAATTTAGTCAAATATCAGCTTACTAAATTAGCCGTAAAATTAAAAGCTAATAGAGTACCTAAGCAAAATTAATTATCCATCTAAGTCCCCAGCTAAAAATTGCCCTTTGCAAGAGTGCCTATTTGATAGTTAAAATTCTCGGCTTTTTACTGATTGGCCGAGGACTTGCGACGACGACAACGTTCTGAACAGTATTTGACCTCATGCCAACAGTTTTGCCACTTTTTGCGCCAAGTAAAGGATAAACCGCAAACGGGACAAATTTTACTGGGAAGATCGGACTTCGAGACCTGACGTGCCATGATTAAAATTAAAAAGTCAAAAACTGCGCCTTATCTATGAGTGTAGATGAAAATAATCAGAGTTCCCCACTCGATCGCCTGAGAATTGTTTTGGTTGAACCGGCCGGAGCCTTAAATGTGGGTTCCACTGCCAGAATTATGCGGAATATGGGCTTAAGTCGCTTAATTATCGTCAATCCCGCCTGTGATATCCTTGCAGAAGAAGCGCGACGCATGGCAGTACACGGAATTGAAGTCCTAGAAAACTGTTCACGGGTAGCCACCCTTGGGGAAGCTTTGCAGGGTTGTCATCGCATCATTGCCACCACCTCGAAACCCCGTCACCTGAATACTCCCCTCGAAACACCCCGGACCGCCTTACCCTGGTTACTCACCCCTAACCTGGAATCGGCCTTAATTTTTGGTCCAGAAGACCGGGGTTTAAGTAACAGCGAACTGAACCACGCCCAGCGTTTTGTCGGTATTCCCGCTAATCCTCAATATTCCTCCCTTAATCTCGCCCAAGCGGTGGCGGTTTGCTCCTACGAACTGTACCAAATGGCGACGGAAAATAGGCTCGAACCCCGGTTAGAAACGCTCCCTAATGCCACTTTTGAGGCTCTAGAAGGCTATTATCAGCACTTGGAGAGCTTTTTGCTCAAAATTGGCTATCTTTACCCCCACACCGCCGCCGCTAGGATGGAGAAATTCCGGCAATTTTATCATCGGGCCCGGCCCACGGTGGAGGAATTAGCCCTGCTGCGGGGCATTATCGGTCATATTGAAAGTATCGGGCAACTTTTTCTCGGTCTTGATAGTCTCAAGGGCAAGAAAAAAAATTCTCCTAGCGATCGATAATAAATCTGGATACCCTTGAGGAAAACCGTGACTCGTCAAGTAACTCGTCGTCCCACCAAAGTCCAATCCGGCCCTGAGTCCCCTAGGTCCCTGGACTCAAACAATCAAAAAAGGTCTTTACCGGTTAAAAGGGCAAAAAAACAACGTAAACCTAACCTAATCGCTTCTTTTCTCCTTCAGGTTCTTCGCTTCTCTATCCTTGGTGTCGGTTTAGGTGCGATCGCTGGTACGGTTTTAACGGTGGTGGATCCGAGCAAATTACCCCTACACCCAAAACCCACCGCTACTAATTCCCCGACTCCTAAACCCGTCACCCCAAAACCGACCACGTTAGTTTTCAACGAAAATCTCAGCAGCCTTAACCAGAAATTACAGGCTTTAGTGGTAAAATATCCGAAATTACAGGCGGGAGCTTTATTTATTGACCTCGATAACGGTGCTTACGCTAATTTTCGCGGAGATACTATTTTTGCCGCCGCTAGTACGATTAAAATCCCCATTCTGGTGGCCTTTTTTGAGGATGTGGATGCGGGAAAAATTCGTCTCGATGAACCCCTTGTGGCCAGTAAGGATGTCATGGCCAGTGGATCCGGGGATATGCAGTATCTAGGAGTGAATAAAACCTATACTGCCCTAGAAACCGCCACTAAAATGAACGTAATTAGCGATAATACCGCTACTAATATGTTAATCAAGCGCATGGGCGGCAAAAAGGCTCTTAATCAGCGTTTTCAAGCTTGGGGTTTGACCAGTACGGTAATTAATAACCCTTTACCTGACTTGGAAGGAACCAATACCACAAGTCCGAGAGATTTGGTGACAATCTTAGGAAAAGTTAATCAAGGGGAATTGCTCAGTTTACGTTCCCGCGATCGTCTATTGAATATTATGCAGGAAACGCGCACCCGCACCCTGCTGCCGCAAGGTATCGAGAAAGCCGCCGATATTGCCCATAAAACCGGTGATATTGGCTCTATGTTAGGGGATGCGGGGATTATTGATATGCCCAACGGCAAACGCTATCTAGGAGCAGTGATGGTCAAACGTCCCCACAATGATAGTAACGCTAGGACTCTGATTCAACAAATATCACGCACGGCCTACCAACACTTTAAATGGTATCAATCTAAACCCGCAGCCAAACCGCAACCGGTCGCCCAGTCTTCTCCCTCTCCGAGTCCGGTCGTTAGTCCTAGTCCGGGTAATTAGCCCCTAGGTTAAATTATTTGCTAAAAGACGGGCTAATTGTTCGGCATTTGCCCGGGGGGAAAGACGAGGAAGGATTTTTTCCCCCGTGGCCAGTTTTTGACAGAGGACGGGGATTTCGTACTGATAAGCGTTAAACCAATCCTCTCGACTGGTAATGTCCCTAATTTCTAACTGCCAGTCCGGTTGACGGATTTTTTCTAGTTTCTCTAACAACCCTTCGCAAAGATGACAGTCCGGTTTACTGTATAAAATTAGTTCTATGGTAGTCATAAATATTTATGTTCATTACCCCCACGATTAGTCTCTCATCAACAATTCTACAAACTCCCACACCCACACCGACTTTAAATAATAATTTAGTTAATTCAGGTTCTCAAAATCTAGTCTATATCGGTGTGTTTCTTTTGGCAATTACCCTAGTCATGGTTATTGGTATTATCAATAAGAAAATTGAATACGCTCTCATTTTTGCCGCCACTCTCACTGTTATTTTAGTTGCTTTTTTCTGGTTTTTATAAGTCCTTCAACCAAGGGGATTGAGGGCAAATCTCCCTTAATAAAGATTAACGGCTCTCGTTGATTTACCTTCACCGAATTGTTAAGTAATACTAAATCTGATTATTAAAAACTGATTATTTATTCCCCTTTTTGCATGAGTGCATGAGTAGAAAACGGGTTTCTCGGAGAAACCCGTTTTCTGTGCGTTACTCAACGGATTTAGTATAATTCGAGTTCAGACTTGACAAAAATCTCCCTAAGACCGAGCGGAAGATTAAGGAGTGCATCTCATATTTGCAGAAATACCGACAATTAGCAATTATCAGTGACTATTAAATTGGTACAAAAATATGAACAATCGCGTGTAAGCATCTCACCGAAAAACTAATGCGCGGTAGGGTTGATTCATGAATCAACCCTACTATGAATCAACCCTAGGGGTTTGGGGGGTTCTACCCCCCAAAAGCTTGGATTGAGTGATAAAACCGAAAGTAACGGCCGATTTTAGGAGAAAGTTTCCCCTTAAAAATCGCAACTTAGTCGATTTACAAAAATGAGATGCGCCCCAAGCAAAACGATCGGACTTATAATATAATTGTATTGATTGTGGCTTGTGGCTAGAATCACCCCAAATTGACTCAATGGGTTTATAAACGATGACAACCCTAGATATTGCTACCGATATTGTCTGTCCTCCCACCGATTTATGGAGTGATGAACCACCCGTGGAAAGTGATCTGCATTTACAACAAATTATTTTATTATTATCTTGTCTTGATTGGCTCTGGCAAGATAGAAACGATTACTATGCCTCGGGCAATTTGACTATTTATTATAACGAAAGACAACTGAAACAGCGAGATTTTTGTGGATCAGATTTTTTCGTGGTTTTAGATACAGAGAAACGTCCCAGGAAAAGTTGGGTTGTCTGGGGAGAAGGGGGTAAATATCCCAATGTAATCATCGAAATTCTCTCCGATTCCACTGCTAATGTGGACAGAAAAGCCAAAAAGGAACTATATCAGCATACTTTCCGGACTCCTGAATATTTTTTGTTTGATCCCAATACTTTAGAATGGCAAGGATTCACTTTAATCGAGGGACAATACCAACCGATTACCCCCAATGAAAACGGTTATTTATGGAGTAAGCAACTAGGATTATATTTAGGGATTTTTGCCAATAAATTGCGCTATTTCACCGAATCGGGTGAATTGGTTCCCACCCCTCAAGAGTCGGCCCGACAGGAAAGATTAGCCAAAGAACGGGAAAGATTAGCCAAAGAACAGGAAAGATTAGCCAAAGAAAGAGAACAACAACGGGCGGAAAAATTAGCCCAAAAGCTGCGAGAATTGGGCATTAATCCCGATGAAATTGCTTAAATATCCAGTTGGGGGTGTTAGGGCAGCCCAACTCACCCCAGCAGTCTAGTTATAAATACTTATAATTTCTCAGGGAATTATAACAATTATTAAATAATGTGTAGTTTTGTATACTGATGTCAGGAACTTAGATACAATATCAAGTGGCGTAAGATATATAGAGATTAGCTAGTGAGTCGGCATCAAGACAGTCAAACTGACCGGAAACGAGAAGAAACACAGTTCACTCCTTACAGTGCAGAAGCGATCGCTCAACAATACCGTTATAAACCTTGGCAATTGTTCGGTCGCGCTTTCGTGATTATTTGGTCTTTAGGATTATTTCTCCTCAGTCTCCTCTGGGACAAATGGACAAAGCAAGAAGAAGCCAATAAATACCGGCGTGCCAGCGAACTTAGGCAAATTCTCACCCGTTTGGGTCCCACCTTCATCAAAGTCGGTCAAGCTCTCTCTACCCGTCCCGACCTCGTTCGCAAAGACTTTTTAGACGAATTAGTTAAACTGCAAGACCAACTTCCCCCCTTCGATAACCACATCGCTTTTGCCCTTATCGAGACAGAATTGGGGATGCCTGTAGAAAAAGCCTATCGGGAAATATCCCCCACCCCTGTGGCTGCCGCTAGTTTAGGCCAGGTTTACAAAGCGATACTCCCCACCGGTGAAGAAGTAGCCGTTAAAGTGCAACGGCCCGGGCTGCGGGCGCTTTTAAGCCTCGATTTATATCTAATGCGCTGGGCCGCCCAAAAATTCGGCCGTTTATTACCCCTCAATCTCGGCCACGACCTCACCCTGATTGTCGATGAATTCGGCACCAAACTCTTTGAGGAAATCGACTATCAAAACGAAGGTCGCAACGCCGAAAAATTCGCCACCAACTTCCAAAATAACCCCGAAGTTAAAGTTCCCAGTATCTACTGGCGTTATAGTGGTCGCCGCGTCCTCACCCTGGAATGGATTGATGGCTATAAACTCACCGATACCGAGAACATCAAAGCTTTAGGATTAGACCCCAATAATATCGTTAAAATCGGCGTAACCTCTGGATTACAGCAACTCCTCGAACACGGCTTTTTCCATGCTGATCCCCATCCGGGTAATCTTTTCGCCACCTTTGATGGTCGCATGGCCTATATCGATTTTGGCATGATGGACCAGTTAGAGGAGGAAACTAAAGAAACCCTCGCCAGTTGCGTCGTCGATTTAATTAACAAAGACTACGAAAACCTAGCCAGCAACTTTGTCAAACTGGGATTTTTAACCCCAGAAACGGATATAAAACCTATTATTCCAGCGCTAGAACGAGTTTTAGGCAATGCCATCGGTCAAAGGGTCGGTGACTTCAATTTCCGCACCATTACCGATGATTTCTCCGAATTGATGTACGAGTATCCCTTCCGGATTCCCGCCAAATTCGCCCTGATTATTCGTTCCCTCGTCACCCAAGAAGGGGCAGCCCTCACCCTCGATCCTAACTTCAAAATCGTCCAAGTGGCCTATCCCTACGTTGCTAAACGTCTCCTGACCGGGGAATCACCGCAACTGCGCCGGCGTTTACTGGATGTGCTGTTCAAAGACGGTAAATTCCAGTGGCAACGCCTAGAAAACATGATTACAATGGCTCGCTCGGAAAGTAACTTCGATTTACTGCCCACAGCGCAATTAGGCATCACTTTTCTTCTCTCGGAAGAAGGTCGTTATCTGCGTCGTCAATTGCTATTAGCTTTAACGGAAGATGACCGTCTCCATACCGCCGAAGTGCAACGTCTCTGGGGTTTAATTCAAGGAGAATTGCAACCGCGGCGACTCTTGGATGTGGCCATGAGCGCTTTTCGGGAATTATCCTCCCAAGGTGTGGCCGCTGTCCTTCCGCGAGAAACCAGTTCGCGTTAAAGTGTTTAAGGTCATCATCGCTTAATCACTTTTTCTATGGATTATTATTTTCTGCCCCAACCGCCCTATTTTCTAGTTTTTGCCGGTTTATTTATCGGTATTACCTGCGGGGCCGCTTTTGAAGCTAGTCTCAAGGAAGTGGTTAACAATTGGTATAAAAATAAGGGTTCAGACGATCAAAATCTTTTAAAATCCAGTTCCTTACAAATTCCTTTTATTGGTATTTGTGTAGGAATCTGTCTTTTCCTGGCCTCGGGATTAGATATATTTATTCTCAATGGTTGGGTTGCCTACGCTATCTCTCTCCCGATGACTATCTTTATCGGTGGTTTGGTTTGGAGTCAGTTAGGGGAATTGTTAGGCCAATTACAGCGCGGCGGTTCTAAAGAAATTGACCTCGATTATCGGGGATAATTACGAGGCAGCAAACATTTAGGACTAAGATCATAGGTGTTAGCAGATAGGAAAGATCAACTCCCCCACAACTAACACCAAAACCCTAGTTATACCCAATTTCCCAGCTATTTTGGCCCGCGATTTTAGATGCAAAAACCTTTAGCATGGCATTGGCGATCGCTTCCTCTGCATCAGCGCACTGGTTCCGAGGTTTTTGCCTGCTTATTCTCCCAAGATGCGATCGCTACTTTACTAGAAAGTCCCTATCCGGGTAATTCCCTCTCCCGTTACTCTCTTTGTGCTGGTTCCCCGCGTCAGCTTTGGACCCCCGCACTGGGCGAAATTTTGCCCTTTTTAAGCAGTTTACTCCCCCAACCCCGATGTGATCATCTTCCCGATCATCTTCCCTTCCATGGTGGTTGGTTGGGGTGGTTAGGCTACGATTTAGCTTGGGAAATAGAAAAATTACCCGACAGGAAAGCTGATACTCTCCCTTTTCCCGTCGCTTATTGGTATGAACCGGATAGTTTTGCCATTCTCGATCACCAAGCACAAATTCTCTGGTTAGCTGCCACTAAACCTGAAGATTTAGATAAATACGAACAATCTTTAACCACTAACCCCGATTTTGAGTTTATCGATCCCCATCCCTCTCCCTTAATCTTTTATACTTCTCAACTCGACTACGAAAAAGCTGTTAAAAAAGCCTTAGATTATATCAGAAAAGGTGATATTTTTCAAGCAAATTTATCCCTAAGATTTCAAAGCACAACTAAGGCAAAAGGATGGCAAATTTATCGCAGTTTACAACAGATTAACCCTTCTCCTTTTGCCAGTTATTGGCGCACCCCTTGGGGAGAAATGATTAGTTGTTCTCCCGAAAGATTGGTGAAATTAGAAAGAGGAATAGCCAGCACTAGACCGATCGCTGGAACTCGTCCCCGGGGTAAAACCGAGGCACTCGATCGACAATTGGCCGAGGAACTATTAACTAATAAAAAAGAACGGGCCGAGCATATTATGCTAGTGGATCTAGAACGTAATGATCTGGGTAGAGTTTGTGAATGGGGATCGGTTCATGTGGATGAATTACTGACGATCGAGCGTTATAGTCATGTTATGCACTTGGTCAGTAATGTTCAAGGAAAATTAGATAAAAAGTATCATGCTATTGATTTAATTAAAGCTCTTTTCCCGGGGGGAACAATTACCGGTTGTCCGAAAGTTCGTTGTCTAGAAATTATCGAAGAATTGGAACCGGTGCGACGCAATTTATTCTATGGTTCCTGTGGCTATATTGACCTACGGGGTCATTTAGATTTGAATATTCTCATCCGTACCCTATTAATGACTGCTCAAGGGAATTTAAACACCGTTTGGGGACAAGTGGGAGCGGGAATAGTTGCCGATAGCGATCCCGAAAAAGAATGGTTAGAATCCCTTCATAAAGCTGAGGCACAATTAATCGCTTTACGTTCTTTTTAATTGTTGATTTCAACAAACTAACCTATTGTTGCATCTAAAACCGCTCTTTTTACTTTTTACCTTATCTGCTATTTTGTAGGATAGCTTCCGATCTTGAACCCTATTCATGAATCAAATTTCTATCGCTGTTACTTTTTTTCTTAGTTTAGTCTTGACCTCGCTTCCCTTTTTACTTTTGGGGGCAGCCGTTTCCAGTTTTTTGCTTGTTTTCGTCAATAAACAGCGATTAGCGGCGATATTTCCCCGTAATCGACTGTTAGGAGCGATCGTTGGCAGTACAATCGGATTAATCTTACCCGTCGGACAATACGGCACGATTCCCGTCGCTAGAAGATTTTTATTAGAGGGAGTACCCCCAGGGGTGGTGTTTAGCTTTCTCACCGCTGCACCTGCCCTAAATATCGTCACTCTTTGGCTAACTTGGCAGACTTTCACCTATTCTAGTATTTTCTTCTATCGATCGCTTTCGGTCTGGTTAATGGCAATTGTTATCGGAACTCTCTTTAGTTTCTATCGGGAAAAACCCCGCACCGATAGTGAAATTCCCCTAGAATCGAGTTTAGTTCTTTCTGGTAGTTTTTTACCGGAGGAAGCAGCCAGTCAACCCCTGCAAAGAGTCGGCAGTCTTGTTTATGAGTATAAAACTAGAGATAGGCAAGCTTGGCCAATTTCTGTGCAGTTATTTCTCGATAACTTTATCGATGAAGCACTGGAATTAGGGGGATTATTAATTATTGGCTGTGCCATCGCTAGTATCTTTCAGTTATTATTACCTCAGAGTCAATTAATTGCCTGGGGGGATACTCCCGTTACTCAAATTCTCGTGCAGTTGTTCTTTGGTTTCACCCTCGCTGTTAATACCAGTCTTAGCACTTTTGTCCCCGGTTCTTTAATTACTAATCTGTCCGTGGGTTCCACTCTAGCTTTTTTACTGGTCGCTTCCCTTATTGATATTAAAGCTTTTATCCTCCTCCTATCAGCTTTCCGTCCTAAAATCGTCCTTTATTTCGGAACTTTATGCCTGTTAATGAGTTTTTTAGTGGCTCTGATCCTCAGTTTTTATCTAGGTTGAATTCCTTCCGGGTCAAAAAAATTTTCTCTTGACAAAAGCCCCTTGACATGATACTATATTCATAATGGAAAATCCGTGCGCCTGCGAACCCTATTTTCCCAAGCATTTAAACTCTAACTCATCTTAATTCTGCTTGCCGGAGTTGCGACAACATAGTTTTATAGTTCTCACTCCACCCACCTACTGAGAGGTTCAATAAGCATCTTTTCGATGAATACTACTCAATATGATAATAAGCATTTCTTGATCTTGAATTTTGTAAATGATGCGATAATCTCCTATTCTAATTCGGTAGGTTTCATCATATCCTTTGAGTTTCTTGACTCCGCTAGGACGAGGTGTATCGGTAAGTAGTCTAATGGCAGTAATTAAGCGTTCGCGTTGTTGTTTGGGTAAGTTGTTTAGTTGTTTTTGAACTGGTTTCGGAATAATAACTCTGTAGTTCACGCTTGAGTTGTCTCATATTCTTCGAGGGTTAGATAGTCTCCTGCTTGATAAGCTGATTCAGAAGCGATTATGTTAGCTTGCTCTTCTTCTGTAATTTCTATTGCAGTATGTCGTTCTTTGATAAAGAGCAAAAAGTCAAGTAATTCAGTCAAAAGGGTGTCAGGTGTCTGCTCGATTTCTTTAATTAGTTGTTCTTTGAGTGTCATAGCTTTATCAGTCATCAGTTATCAGTTATCAGTTATCAGTTATCAGTTATCAGTGATTAATTCAATCATAGTCGATGATTGGTGGTGCGTTACGACGGATTGTTAGCTTGAAGTTAAAACAGAAATTTTTGCCGTCTAACGTACCCTACATTATCTGGATGTTGTCAAATTTTCTCTTGACAAAAGCCCCTTGACATGATATTATATTCATAGTGGAAAATCCGTGCGCCTGCGAACCCCATTTTCCTAAGCATTTAAACTCTAACTCATCTTAATTCTGCTTGCTGGAGTTGCGAAAACATAGTTTTATAGTTCTCCATAATTGTTTGGGTATGGGGATGATTTTCCCCTAATACTTGGGTAGCAATATTAATCGCTTCTCGATAGAGAGGTTCCGCTTCTGTGTACCTGCCTTGGGAATTGTACAATCCTGCTAAATTGTTGAGGGAAGTTGCCACATCGGGATGATTGTCTCCTAAGAGTCGTTTAAACAATTCTAATGCTTCTAGATAGAGAGGTTCTGCTTCTGTGTACCTGCCTTGGGATTCGTACAATCCTGCTAAATTGTTGAGGGAAGTTGCCACATCGGGATGATTGTCTCCTAAGAGTCGTTTATACAAATCTAATGCTTCTAGATAGAGAGGTTCTGCTTCTTCGTACCTGCCTTGGGAATAGTACAATAGTGCTAAATTGTTGAGGGAATTTGCCACATCGGGATGATTGTCTCCTAAGAGTCGTTTTCTCAAATCTAATGCTTCTAGATAGAGAGGTTCTGCTTCTGTGTACCTGCCTTGGGAATCGTACAATGCTGCTAAATTGTTGAGGGAAGTTGCCACATCGGGATGATTGTCTCCTAAGAGTCGTTTATGCAAATCTAATGCTTCTAGATAGAGAGGTTCTGCTTCTTCGTACCTGCCTTGGGAATAGTACAATAGTGCTAAATTGTTGAGGGATTGTGCCACATGGGGATGATTGTCTCCTAAGAGTCGTTTTCTCAAATCTAATGCTTCTAGATAGAGAGGTTCCGCTTCTGTGTACCTGCCTTGGCAATCGTACAATCCTGCTAAGTTGTTGAGGGAAGTTGCCACATCGGGATGATTGTCTCCTAAGCGGGTTCGAGTTGCGGTTAAACAATCTTGATAGTAGGGTTCAGCAATAGCATACAATCCTTGTCCTTTATAATAACGAGCTAAACCCGTATAGGACCAAGCTAAATCCTCATCAGCGATATATTCTGGATATTCCCTGACAGCTTGTTCAATATGGGGAATTAAGGGAGTCAGATTTTGAATAATATCTAGAGTAGGAGTTTGGGGGACTGTTCTCGATGTATCTGTCATCACCGTACAATAACGACTTTTTGCGGTATTGGCTATCTCGGAACCTTCTAATTTTTCCCGTAGATAAAGACGGATGAGGGGATGCAGTTGATACCATTCATTGCCTAAAGATTTCAGCAAATTAAGCTTAACCAAGCTATCGGTTAACCATTTTTCTATCTCGTCTTTAGCTTCATCAGAAAATAAACTGATGATTAAGTGCTTGGGAAAAGGTGCCGAAGCAAATAAACTGAGATAAAGAGCTAATTTTTGTTCTTCTTTTTCTAACAGTTGCCAACTGCGATCCAGAATTGTTTTAATACTGCGGACTTCCTCCTTATCAGAGTTGAGATATTTTAAGCCTTTTTTGGAGAATTTTTCCTTGATATTTGCTAAAGTTTCAGTGGTTTCTTGTCTCAGAAAACTGCCTAGTAATTGTAATCCTAGAGGCAAATATCCTAAACACTGACAAAGTTGCTTGGCTGCCTCTAACTCCGCGGTTAGACGTTCTTTTCCTAAGTAGGTTTGCAGTAAATCTAAAGCTTGCGCTTCTGTGAGAACATCTAAGTTTATCGTTGATAGCGATACCCCTAAGTAACTAAAGCGAGTGGTAATTAAAACCCGAAAACGAGATTCTTTTCCCGGTGGTAGATAAGATTTAATTTGGTCGTAGTCACGCACATCATCAAAAATAATTAAAGCATTTCCCTCGGGCCAATTTTGCCAACAGTAACGCACTCGTTCACTTAAGGTTCCCTGATTGGGGATGTTTAAACCCAGGTATTCTCTGGCAAAAAATAAAATAGCCAAACCGGGGTCACTGTTAAGGACATTTATCCAACAAATACCCGCAGGATAATCCCCTTTATGTTGCCAAGCATACTGTAAAGCTAATTCAGTTTTTCCCGAACCTCCCATCCCACTTAAAACAATTGGGGAAGATTGCTGAAAAGCTTGATGAATCCGGGATAATTCCTGTTCTCTACCAACAAAGTTAACTGCTGTTCCTGGTAAATTATAGGGATCATGAACGGTATTTTTATCGGTAAATAGCTGATTATAGTTGGTAGCTTGGGTTGAATTTTCTGTTAAAAATAATCGCAGGAAAAACCAAGAATTTAAATCTGGCATATACCGAATAACTTTGTTAGTAAAATCATGATTCATCCACCAAATTTGTCGGAGATTAAAGCGAGCTAAATTTTCTCGATTGAAATTAATTAATTGCAAGGCATCTACTAGGGAAACATCAGAACTAAAAGCGGTTTCAAAACCAGTAATTGATACTACTCCCGACTCCAATTCTGCCAATTGTGTTAACAAGAAGTTCAAGACAAAAGAGGGTTTTTCCCATATTGGTAAGACAATTTTATGAAAAATAATGCCTTGTTCTTGCAGTTTATTCTCTAATTCTCTAACTACTTGCTGACGGGAAAACTCATCATAAAATTCCACCCTAGCTAAACCTCTAGATGGTCTTCGTCCCCACAATAGCAAACGAGCTGCCGTATGGGAAATAGTACCCGGTTCTAACTCCGATTGATTAGTTTGATTAACTTGATGTACCACCGGGGACACCTCCATCGGGAGCAGTAGGAATACGACCTTGAGCATTTAAAATATCAACCACAAGGGGATGGACCATAAAGCATCTTTCCCCGTCTCCATCTACTTCTTGAATCGCTCGATCATTTAATAAAGCGTATAATACTTCATTGGGAATTTGTGCTTCTGGATTAGCATCATAAATTCGTTTTAACAATGCTACCTTATCCCCATAACTAACATGATCGTTATCATGAGGATTTGTTCCTAAACGTGATCTATATTCTGTTCTTAACTTGTTAATTGCCTTGCTAATATGACTAGACATGATCAGATTTTGTTGATTGACAATTGCTTCATCAGAAGCTTCTCTAACTAAATAAAATAAATCTCTGATATTGCCACCAGAGGCAATAATAACCCGCTCTATTTGTCCATCTTCAAATAAATTAGATTTAACTCTTGCTTCTAAAACTTTTCTCACTGCTTCCCGTCCTTTTTGGTTAGGAGTATGATCTTTTTGGCAAAAAACTGGAGTATCGGGAATCAGGAGATTATGGTCAAAAGTGAGGTTAATCCCAGGAGATGAATTATACAATCCAATCGGAATATTAAAAATAATGTGAATGTCTAAATCTTTGAAAATGTTAGAATAGTTTAAAAATAAATCCCTGACCGCTTCTTGTGAAACACCAGCTTTATCGAAGTCTTCTCCAATAATTAGCCAGCTTTTCTGCATAGTTTCCTGTAAGTTCTGATCACACTCTTTCAGGAGTTGATTAGCAATATTAATTAAATCTCTGGAACGGGAAAGACGGTATTCAACAACTTTTTTCTCTCGCGAGGAAGCAAACCGGAATTCTCCCTTGAGAGAGGCAAAAAGTCCGAGAATTTTATTCCAGAAAGAATCTTCCTTTACTCCCGCTCCTGCTTCCGTTTTGATTTGACTTTCTCCGGTTTCCTTGCGGGTAAATTCTTCAGAACTAAACCAATCCCAAAGCTTTTGTAAATTTTCATCACTGGGTTGTCGAGAAATTTTAGCGGTTTTCTCAACAATTTCCACCACCATAAAGAGAAACACATCAAGGGGACTGAAATTAATCGCATCGAGTTCACTTAAAACACTAAATCGCAGGGGTTTAAAATGCTGTTTAATCTCATGATCATTAATTAAACGAGTTAATTCTGTCGATTTGCCTACCCCCGTGTGTCCCATTAAACAGGCTTTGTAATATTGTTGCGTATCTATGACCCGTTTTAACCCTAATTTTAGACGCTGAATTTTATCTTCCCCTCTCACTTTATTCATTTCTTCTCGATAAAAAGCATCTATTTCCTTCTGAGTTAATAGGGGTTCAGGAGATATAGTTAAATGGATTTCATCAAGAGTAGTCGCAGGTTCAAAGCGAGTCAGAGAGGCGTGTTGCATAGAGACAGGAAAAATCATTCTCTGGAGATACTTTTTATTATATAGCATCGCCAAACTAAAGGCGATCGCTCGTTGCTGCCGCAAAACCAGATAATTGATAGAACAGTTGTTCAACCATTAAGATTTTGTGATAATACTGGGTAAGTGTGATCTAAAGTACAGCTTTTTTTGGGAAAGTTTCCCCAGGGGTGCTGCCTTTGGGCGCAAATATGATAGAATGCTGGTAAATTGATACAAAACTTTACTTCAAGGTGAATCTATGCCGTTTACGATCGAATCAGCGCGGAGCATTTTCCCCAACACGCTATCAGCGGATGTGGTTCCCGCCACGATTGCGCGTTTCAATCAGCTGAATACCGAAGATCAACTAGCCTTGATTTGGTTTGCCTATCTAGAAATGGGCAAAACCATCACCGTTGCCGCCCCCGGCGCTGCTAGTATGGTCTTTGCCGAAAAAACCATGAATGAAATTCGGCAGATGTCACCCCTGCAACAGTCGCAGGTGATGTGCGACTTAGCCAACCATGCTGACACCCCGATTTGTCGTACCTACGGCACTTGGTCTGCTAATATCAAGCTGGGATTCTGGTATCAATTAGGACAATGGATGGAAGATGGCAGTGTTGCGCCAATTCCCAAGGGTTATGAACTATCTGCTAATGCTAGTGCCGTTTTAGACGGGATTAAAAAATTAGAGTCGGGACAACAAATCACCGTTCTGCGGAATTGTGTGGTCGATATGGGCTACGATCCCAAGAAACTGGGCGATTATAACCGTATTTCCGAACCCGTGGTTCCTCCCCAAAATATTGCCGAACGGACCAAAGTTAGCATTGAAGGCGTTACCAATGCCACCGTCCTCAACTATATGGACAACCTCAACGCTAACGACTTTGATGTATTAATTGAATTATTCACCCCTGACGGCGCTCTGCAACCACCTTTCCAACGTCCCGTCGTCGGTAAAGAGGCAGTATATCGCTTTTTCCGGGAAGAATGCCAAAATTTGAAATTAATCCCCGAACGCGGTGTAGTAGAACCCGCCGATGACGGTTTTACTCAGATTAAAGTGACGGGAAAAGTACAAACTCCTTGGTTTGGTGCAGGTGTGGGTATGAATATGGCATGGCGCTTCCTCCTAACTCCTGATAATAAAATTTTCTTCGTAGCGATCGATTTATTAGCTTCTCCGAAAGAATTATTAAACTTTGCCCGTGGCTAAATAGCTACTGAGAGAAATCATTAAAAATTCTGATGAAACTTATTAGAGTTCCTTGTCAAGTGAACTCTTTTTTTTATACAATTAAAAGGCTGACTTAAAAAAATTGGTAAATACACCGGTTTCTTCTCCGATCTAGGTAAGAATAACTAAACAATTATTCTTACAGATGTGGGCGAAAAGAGTCGAGGTAGTTCAAAAATCCAAAATTATCATCCCTAAAACTAAAATCATGCCTATGAGTGAAATAATTTGGTCAGATACGGAACAAGAAATTGCTCAAACTGCTTTCCAAAAAGCCTATCAGCGAGAAACTAGCACTTTAATAGAACATATTAAAGAACAGTCTGGTCAGATCACGGTTTTAGATGATATCTGGCAAATGCACGATTATCTAAGCGCCCGACGACATCAGATTGATGGTAAATATGACTATCGCTATACTTCCCTAATTTTTGTCTTTGCTCAACTATTAAAGGAAGGATGGTTAAAGCTAGAGGATCTCAACGGTTTGGAAAAAGATAAACTAGCGAAAATCGCCGCCCTGTCGCGAATGTAAATTAATGATTAGCATTAAGCCATCAGCTTTTTGCTTCTAGTTGGGTGACTAAAAAATTCATCTCTAGATAATCCACACCGTCTTAAGTTTTTCCTAAGCGGCAACCAATTCCGTTAGAATGAGTCAATCATCCCGATCGCTTATCGCTTGTTTTGCACCTTTGGTTTATGTTCAAAAATCTTTTACTTCCCCTAGGAATATCTATCTTTCTCGGTGTTTGTCAGTCTTTGTCAGCCGCCGAATCAGCTATCATAAAATACCACATCTTCCAAGGGTCCGTATCGGTATCAGAATTAAAGCAATTGAGCGAAACAGGCGAATTAGCTCCCGCTTTAGCCTCACAATTAAAGATGGCTAACCAAAAACCCGAAGAATTCCGCAAAATCCTTAATCGTCGCGTAGCGGTGGATGCCATCTTTCTTTCCAAATTTCTTAATAGTTTTTTTGGCGAAAGTTTGCTAGATTACGCCGCCGAAATTGTCCACACCCCCAATCGAGCCGCTAGTCGGCAAGCTTTACGCGGTTCCTTAGTCACTTCTGCCCTCAACGACAATGAGATTCAAGTCATCGAAGTCCTCGACAATTATCCCACCAGCGAGGTTCATGTGGATGGCAATCGTCTGCTGGATTTAATCAACCAAATTGAATCAGTATTGAAAACAATGCCCCGTTTACCTTTCTGATACCAAATCCGCCTTTCAGGTTTTCTTGAATTGCGCTGTAAATTGAATAAATTAGGATAATCTAGCAATAATAATGACCACTTCTTTGTCTCAAAGGAAAACAGTTAGCGGCAAACCTTTTTTAAAGTGGGCGGGAGGCAAAACTCAACTGGTTCCTAATATTCTATCTTTGATTAATTCCCAGATTTCTCAAGATTGTCAGTTTAACTACATTGAACCTTTTGTCGGAGGTGGGGCAGTTTTATTCTCAGTTTTAAATAATTTTTCTTCTGTCCAAAAAGTTATTATTAATGACATCAATCCTGATTTAATCATGGCTTATAATGTTATTAAAAATAATGTCAAAGAATTAATATTCAAGCTTAAACAAATCCAGCAGGATTTTTATGAACTTAAAAATCTAGAGGAACAACAAAAGTTTTTTTTAGATAAAAGAATAGAATTTAATTCTCGTGGCTGTGATGAAGATATAGAAAAAACAGTTTTGTTATTATTTCTCAATAAAACTTGTTTTAATGGACTTTATAGAGTCAATAGCAAAGGACTTTTTAATGTCCCTTTTGGAAAATATGTCAAACCGTTGATCTGCAATGAAGAAAACTTATTAGCTGTCAACCATCATTTACAGAAAGTGACGATCCTACAAGGAGATTTTGTCCAAACCCTGAATTATGCCAATAACAAGACTTTATTTTATTTTGATCCTCCCTATAAACCGATTAAAAAAACATCAGCTTTTACCTCTTATACTAAAGAAGATTTTAACGATGAGGAGCAAATAAGATTAAAACAATTTATCGATCGAGTCGATCGGGCAGGTTATAAATTTATTTTAAGTAATTCCGACCTTAAAAACTTTGACTCTGACAATAATTTTTTTGATGATTTATATAAAGATTATAATATTCAAAGGGTAAAAGCCCGACGAAATATTAATTCCCAGGGCAATAATAGGGGAGAAATCCAGGAATTACTGATCAATAATTGACAAAAATTAAGCCTAACAGAAAAGACGACATGAATCGCCCATGCAAAAGTGAAGTGCAACCCCCCAGATTGACAGAGGTAAGCCCCTAGAGATAGTCTGGAGTTTCTGATAAGAGAAAGACTATCCGATTGCCTATATCCATCTTAAGCCAAAAATTTGCTTTGACCACAGTGCTTATCTCGCCAATGGCAATTAATTTGGCACGACTACGTTTACCCTTCTGAGTATGAATTTTATCTGCAATCACCCCTCGATCGAGCATTGTTTAAAACAACAATTAATTAATATTTTTCCAGAAAATAACCATAAATTAACTTTCTATCGTTGCTCAAAAACTGATATTATCCTCTATCGTTCACCTCTGTTTTATTATTTTACGTCCGCTCAATTTCAAACCATATTTAACCATTTAATCGTCCTTTTTCCGCAAATTCAGCTTAGGGAAGGATGGCTAGAATTATTATTAGATCAGCAATTTTTGTCCTTTTGGTTACTGAAATTAAACGATTTAATCGATAAATTTTTCTCGGATGAGCTTCCTCTCCATCCCAGAGGAGAATTTTTCTTTTTATTTCAATACACCCACGCTCGCTATTCTAGTTTGTTACAACTGCTCAATCGGGAAAAAATTAGATTAACCGAGCCAGAACTATTATCCTGGCATCATCCCGCCGAAATAGCCTTAATCCTGCAAATTTTAACCGTTTGCGATTGTTGGGAAGGCCAGAAACTCTATCCCCTAACCGCGAATTTTTGCGAAGCGATGCTCAATTTTGAGCGTAACTGTCGCATTATCGGAGAATCGGCCCCAATTCAGCGATCGAGATTAATCCTGATTAGCGTCAGTCAAAAACTACTTAACCGTCTTCTCCATCAAAAATGGCAACTGCTGCCGATGACGGAACTATAAAAATATCAACTTTTATGAATTTAGTAGATAAAATCACCAGCTTATGATAGATTTTAATTAGTGTGAGGAGCGAACCAGAATAGAGAGCCGAGACGAAACATGGACAGTCGCCGGCTCTCTTTCTGTTGTTCAGGAATTATTTTTTTCTTGGCGATATTTAATAAAAGTGGGCAAATCAACCCGAAAAGAGGCATATTTCGGGGAAGGAGAGATGATAGGTGCGGGCCAATCCCTGTCTTTCTTCTTTAAGGATTCTACTGGCTCAATTGTCTCTAATTCCGCTACAAACTCATCGATGGGAGCCACTTCATCGCTTTCTTGGCTCTCTGTCTGAGACCAAGGCTCGATCGCGGCTGCCTTGGCGACAATGGCTAAATCTGGGGGAGAATTGCGATCGCTACTGCGCTGGAAATACTGGGCCAAGGCCGATTTATACTGGAGGGTGTAGCGTTGCTGACGTTGGAGACGGGTGCGTAATTCCTGCAATTGCTGGTCATAGTTGCACAGTTTTTGGCTTTTTTCCTGATAACTTTCCTGGATTAAGGCACATTCTCGCTCTAAACGGGCTAATTGTTGGCGCGTGCGGGTCAATTCTGCGGTCAAATTGGCAATAATCATCGGTTGCCGTTGTTCTGCTTGACGATACTGTTCGATTTCTCCTAACGCTCGCTGTAATTGTTGCTTTTCGTATTGCAGTTCCTCGTTTTGCTGCTGGATTAGGGTATCGCAACTTTGCAAGCGACGATGTTGCTCGGCTAACCGCGATCGCAGTTCCCCGATAGCTTGCTCCCGTCGCCAGATCTCCGCTTGTAATTCTTGATTTTGTTGACGTAAATGAGAGGATAGAGCTGCCCAATCTGTCTCATCTGTTGATTGACTCTCATGCTCGACAATTTCAGCAGTGATGACAGTATCCGCATGGGTGAGATGATCGAGGTACAGGTCGGAATTATCGTTCATAAAAGCCAAAGGATGAGGAAACCTAGAAGTTTAGAGACGTTAAAAGCCTTCTATCGTTCCAAAAAAAAATGGGAACCGCGTTGTTAGAGACTGCCGCGCGGTTCCACTGCCGATCCTTAAGAGGAGAACACTATATATAACTATAAGCTTATTAGGAATTTTTGTCAATACTTAATGAGAATTTTTTTCAATAAGTTGGGGGAGAGGGGAATCGACTAATTCCTAAGATAGCTGTAGTGCGGGTATCTAGCCCGGGGCCAGGGAAGAATTAGCCACAGCAAAATTGATACCAGCAGCGGTCGAGCGGGTTAGCGGCTCGATGTGCTTCAATAATCCTATAGTTTTTATTTTCCTTGTCCTACCATGCCACGTCCCCCGAAGAAAACCCCTAGCACCCCTGAACCCCCCGAAGAGCCAATTCAAGCCACTCCTCCCCTACAACCTCTACAAATTATTAAAAAGGGTTCTAGGGCTGCAGTACCACCCAAACCCGCGGAAACCCCTCCAGAAATAATTGAGGAAAAACCGGCCGCAGAAATGGTAAAATCAGTCAGTAGTGAGATAAAATCTCCCCTCCGTCCCCGTTCCGATTCGGCTCCTCTATTCCGAAAACCGATTCCCAAAGCAGAAATTCCCGTCATCGAAAAAGCGACGGGAGCCAGTGGCGAAGTATTTAATCTGACCGATTCTGTACTGATTACCGAACCTTTCGGTACTCGTGTTCCCGCTATTATCGATAGTTTTTATGCCGATGCTCAAGGCGAAATCTGGGCGCGACTCAAACCGGTGGAAGTTAATCCCGATTGTCGCTGGGAACAGGCCTGTATTCGCTCTCAGGGTTTGGTAAAGGCCGAGTAAGACAGTT
>NZ_CAIP01000289.1 GCF_000297435.1 Microcystis sp. T1-4
ATTGGTCGAACAGAGTCTATCGTTCTCCCAAAAAATGGATAATCATCTACAATGCCCAATTGCCAAGATATTAAGTCTCCATCACTACTAAGCTAAGACGCATTTAAAGTGCTTATTCTTAAGATTAGCCGAATCTCCCTCAATCCCTTTACTGTTGCCTCTTGCCTCTTACCTCTTGCCTCGTCTCAACAAGCAATTTAAATTACGAACAGCTTACCCAATCACCAGGAAAAGTAGAGTGCTGATCAAAGCTGTGAGCAAGAGGAATCCCCAAATTTTCCAGAGCAATCCTTGCGCTTTGTTGGATTTAAGAGGCCAGAAATACACCCTACTGGCGAGATCCGACTTACTGTACTTTCTACCGGCGAGAGCAGACTTACTGTACTTTTCCTCAGTTAAGCAACTTTGGGATCGAGAAAGACCAATTAAGCAACTAACACTGTCGATACGTTCACCTAAACGAAACCTCAAAAAACTTTTTGGTTCTGCAAAGTTGACCGCACCACTATTTACACTAGGGTCAAAGACAAGAGAAGCAAATTGAACCAAAATAGAAAGAACAACCAAGCTGCTAATTAACCATCGTTTGAGCCGATTAACCGATAACATCTCTAAGATTAGCAAAGCTATTAAGGGGAGAAGTAGTAGCTGAACTGAGGTAACGTGATAACGAGCAGCCCAAGAACCATCTCCATGCCAGAAATCCAGTTTGCTGGTTAAGATAATATGAAAGACAAGTGCAAAAATTGAGGAAATAAAATATATTCGTATATAAGGTGTTAATTTGTTAAATAAAATAATCCCCAATACTAAACACGGTAAAAGAAAGGGGTCGTAAATAAATATACTTTTAGCTGGCGAGAAGAGAACGCCGAGAATACCAACGTAGGGAGGGTGTATGAGAGGATAATTAGGGGGGAATTCTGGCAACCCTGAAAAGATTGCTCCATTGCGGATTTGCTCCATGAGTAAGGATGTTCCCGTTGTCCAAAAATCCCCAAAGCGTAAGTAATTAAATAATCTACTCATAAAAAAGAAGGGAAATAAGCCGAAGTTCCAGAGTATGGCCGTCTTAAATATTTGATTCAGCTTGAAACTTTTATAAATTAGACAGCTAATTAGAAACCCAAAAACTGTTAGAGCATAAATGATAGTTGTCGAGCGAATGATAATAGCTGCTCCGATTGCCAATCCACTCAAAAAAACATAAGGTACTTTGTTAGTTTTAATATAAGCTAAAGCACAAGCATAACCTAAAATCACACAAAGTAGGACTGGATTATTTTGTTGAAAAGTTTGTGCATAGTGGAGAACGGTAGTACCTAGCAACCAAATCAAACTAGCAGATGCCGCAATTTTCTCCTGAAAATCAAATAGTCTAAGTAACCAATAACAAGAGAGAACAACTAATACATTTAGAGGGATAACTACAAGAAAACTAACCGCAAATTCTCGTAATAAGTACGGCTTAATACCAGGAAAAACTTTAGAGAGTTGAGTGCCAATCCAATCTGCGGGCAACATTAATAAAGATTGTCCCATATCATAATGTTCATATCGTTTTCCATCTACTCCTAAAACACCAACAGCCTCTAATCGAGAGGAAGGACGATAATTTGGGGGTAAAGAAACCTCTTCAGTTCCTGTCCACAGGGCATGGGCCATTCTTAGCCTAACATCGGTATCTGGAGGTAAGTTGGCAGGA
>NZ_CAIP01000288.1 GCF_000297435.1 Microcystis sp. T1-4
TTGATTATTGTTATCCAGAGTAGGGCAATAAGAGCTAATTTTGTGACTGTTTTCATGATCATCTATTCTTAGAACCTGTTTGAAAAGTTATCGGGGGTTGCTGATTTTAAGTATCAATTGTCCTCTCGGCAATTTTTAAAACCTAGCACTAAGGTAACTTGTGGATAGGAGGCACAATTTAGTCTTCATGTCTTGATTCAGCGACACCGCTTTTTACTATCCTCCGCTGCTGCCGCTTCTAGGCTGGTAATTGCGGTTTCTGCCGTCAAAATGTCAGGAACATCACTTAAACTAGCAGTTTGATCAACTGGTTCATTTCTAGCAAATAAATTGCTCATATCTTGAGAATAATTAGAAGCGATCGATAGCAAAGCTCCAGCAAAAATATAGAGAGGTAACGGTAAAATAAAACCCTTGGCCCATTGATAAAACTCCACCAACAAAAATAACAAAACACAGCCCACAACCCAAACTTTCATCGCACTTTTTTCCCCTATCTTTACGAGAAAAGGTGAGCAAAAAGCCCACCCTTTATTTAACTAATTCCAGTGAGAAGTTATTCAATCACGGGAGCGATTAACTCACGTCTTTCACCGGAAATTACTTTCACCTTACCTTCCTCATCGATATCGACCATAGCCGTATCCCCATCAGAAACCCGTCCGGAGAGAATTTCCTCAGCCAGAACATCTTCCAACAGACGCATAATCGCACGACGTAAGGGACGAGCGCCGTAGGCCGGATTATAACCCTCCTCGATCAAGCGTTCTTTAAACTTATCGGTGACAGACAAAGTAATATTTTGTTCTGTCAGACGTTTAAACACATCCTTGAGCAGGATTTCGGCGATTTCCTTGACTTCCTCC
>NZ_CAIP01000287.1 GCF_000297435.1 Microcystis sp. T1-4
CAGCCATCACTACTACCCAATCACCACCGCCAGTTTGAACGATAAGCTGAATTAACCTTTCTATGGCTAATTGACGTTCTCTCAATGTACGATAATCCTCTAAGGTGATCGAACCGTACTCGCTAAGTTCGGCGAGGTATTGATTCATGAGGTTTAATTCGTCTATCGCAATCAGAGGTTCAATAGCATTTACACTCCTTTTTCTCGTAGAGAAATCTCTAGATTATTCCGTAATTGACGGTATAACGCTTTCGATTCTTCAGGATTCATGATAAATTTTTCTTTAAATCCCTCGAATAGTCCCGTTTCCCGTTCGTATAGAACTCGACCGGCTCTCTTGGATTTGGTGGGTAAAATGTATTCTAAGATACATTCCTGCTGGCGAGGGAGTGGAAGGAACCACTCCAGACACAGAGGACACAAAGATCGATCGATCCTATGGTAAGTTAAGCTGATCACACAGAACCTAGAAGAGCCCTCGACCATCCCGCGCAACATAATGAGCGAGGATCGGCGAACATTCTTTTAAATCAACCACATCAATTTTGTCCTCGGGAATCTCTAAAGCTTGTTCGAGCAGTGTATAAATTTTCAATAGACTCGAAATATCCTTTTGAGCGCTTCTTTCCTCGTATAAAACAGCGAAATCCCAATCGCTATCAGGTCTATGCTCTGGGAGCATC
>NZ_CAIP01000286.1 GCF_000297435.1 Microcystis sp. T1-4
CAGGAAATGACTACCTTGAGGGTGGAGGAGGGAATGACACCCTTGATGCAGGAGAAGGAGACGACCATATCGTTCCTGGTACGGGAGTCCATCAAATTATTGGTGGTGCAGGGACAGATTTTCTCGACCTCAATTACAGTACCACCACAGACAACCTGACCATTAACTACAGTGACCCTAATAACGGCACTATCTCAGACGGTTCAACCCTCAAAGAAATCGAAATTTTACAACTCGTTTCTGGGTCAGGAAATGACAATATTGATGTCGGTGCAACCAACGCTTATCGGGACTATGATCCTGGACCCTATTCATGGCAAGTCAATATCTTTGGCAATAATATCTATGGAGGTGCAGGAAATGACTTGATTAACAGTGGTTCAGCAGCAGATCATCTTTTTGGTCAAGAGGGAGACGATACCCTTCAAGGAAATGAAGGAAGTGATGGCATTTGGGGTGGAGAAGGGAATGATGGTCTCATTGCTGGTGTCGGTGATGATGCTCTCTATGGTGAAGCAGGTAATGATAACCTTAATGCAGGTT
>NZ_CAIP01000285.1 GCF_000297435.1 Microcystis sp. T1-4
GGAGGTTCTCCCGCGTGGTAACGCTCTCTAATATCCCTACTGCTAGTGGTCGTGACCAAAGTTCCACTGGCTTCGCTTGGTGGTCTGGTAACGCTCGTCTTATCAACCTCTCCGGTAAACTGCTCGGCGCTCACGTCGCTCACGCTGGTTTAATCGTTTTCTGGGCCGGGGCAATGACCCTGTTTGAAACCGCCCACTTTATCCCCGAAAAACCGATGTACGAACAGGGTTTAATCCTGCTTCCCCACTTAGCTACCCTCGGTTTTGGGGTCGGTCCGGGTGGTGAAGTAGTCGATACCTTCCCCTACTTCGTCGCTGGTGTTCTGCACTTAATTTCTTCGGCTGTACTCGGTTTTGGTGGTATCTACCACGCTATCCGCGGACCGGAAACCCTAGAGGAATACTCTAATTTCTTCGGTTACGACTGGAAAGACAAAAACCAAATGACCAACATCATCGGTTATCACCTGATTCTCTTGGGTTGTGGTGCGCTGTTGTTGGTATTTAAAGCCATGTTCTTTGGCGGTGTCTATGATACCTGGGCCCCCGGTGGTGGTGATGTCCGCATCATCACCAATCCGACCCTCAACCCCGCAGTTATCTTTGGTTATCTGACTAAAGCTCCCTTCGGTGGCGAAGGCTGGATTATCAGCGTCAACAACATGGAAGATATCATCGGCGGTCACATCTGGATTGGCTTAATCTGTATCGCTGGCGGTATCTGGCACATTCTCACCAAACCTTTTGCCTGGGCCCGTCGCGCTTTCATCTGGTCTGGAGAAGCCTATCTGTCCTACAGCTTGGGCGCTCTTTCCATGATGGGCTTTATCGCCGCCGTTTACGTTTGGTTTAACAACACCGCCTATCCCAGTGAATTCTACGGTCCGACCGGTATGGAAGCTTCCCAAGCTCAAGCTTTCACCTTCTTGGTCCGTGACCAACGCTTAGGTGCTAACGTCGCTTCTGCCCAAGGCCCCACTGGTCTAGGTAAATACCTGATGCGCTCTCCCACTGGCGAAATCATCTTCGGTGGTGAAACCATGCGTTTCTGGGATTTCCGCGGTCCCTGGTTAGAACCCCTTCGTGGTCCTAACGGTTTAGACCTCGACAAAATCAGAAATGACGTGCAACCCTGGCAAGTACGCCGCGCGGCTGAATACATGACCCACGCTCCTTTAGGTTCCTTGAACTCTGTAGGTGGGGTTATCACTGACGTTAACTCGTTTAACTATGTGTCTCCTCGCGCTTGGTTGGCTACCTCTCACTTCACCCTCGCCTTCTTCTTCCTGATTGGACACCTCTGGCACGCTGGACGCGCTCGCGCCGCCGCCGCCGGTTTCGAGAAAGGAATTGACCGCGAGACTGAACCCGCATTGGCAATGCCTGACCTCGACTAATTTCGGTTAGTTCGATGGCAGCGGCTCCCGTCTAGTTGGCGGGAGCCTTTTTGTTGTTAAATAGGGTTTGCTGAAAAAGCTTTTCCAGGGGGCAGGGTGTGGGGTGTGGGGAAGTGGGGAGCGGGAATTATAAATTATGAATTAAG
>NZ_CAIP01000284.1 GCF_000297435.1 Microcystis sp. T1-4
ATAGATTAAGGAAAATTATCAAAGCAAGAGGATGGGTCTGGAAAAGAACAAGATATAAACAACCCAATGGTGCTGATCCTCAAGTTAAATTAGCTAAAAAAGCCGATTTAGACTGGTTGTTCTGGGCGCACAGTGCCGGAGAAATCCGTCTAAAATTTTTGGATGAATCAGGTTTTTCTCTTTGGAGTCCCGTCAGCTACACTTATGCTCGTCTTGGAGAGCAGAAAGTCTTAGAACAGACTAAAAGACGAGGAAAAAGATTAAATATTCTGGGACTTTACTCAGTGGGAGTGAGTTTTGACTATGGATTGAAATTAGGCTCGTTTAAAGGGGACACTTATATTAAGCTTCTCGAATGGCAAGCCCAACTCGCTGCCCAACATTTTGAAAAGACGGGGGAGATTACCGTCATCGTTCAAGATAATCATCCCATTCATAGGAGCAAGCAAGTCAGAGAGTATTGGGATAAGTGGCAGCAGCAAGGATGATTTTTCTTTCAACTGCCCAAATATTCCTCTGAAATGAATCTTATTGAAATTGAATGGCATCAATTAAAAACGCATGAACTGGCAGGTCAAATTTTTCCCGATGAGTCCGATTTAGCGATCGCTGTTAAACAAGGGATCGAAGCTCGCGCTCAAAAAGGAGGATACGAAACTCACTGTTTTAAGTTTAATTCTGCCTAGCTA
>NZ_CAIP01000283.1 GCF_000297435.1 Microcystis sp. T1-4
ATGACCATTGCTGTCGGACGCGCCCCAGAAAGAGGGCTGTTTGATGCTCTCGATGACTGGCTCAAAAGAGACCGTTTCGTCTTCATCGGTTGGTCTGGTTTACTACTCTTCCCCTGCGCCTTCATGGCCCTAGGTGGATGGTTAACCGGCACCACCTTCGTCACCTCCTGGTACACCCACGGGTTAGCCAGTTCCTACTTAGAAGGCGGCAACTTCCTGACTGTAGCCGTCTCCACCCCCGCTGATGCCTTCGGTCACTCCATCCTCTTTCTCTGGGGACCGGAAGCCCAAGGTAACTTCACCCGTTGGTGTCAAATCGGCGGTTTATGGCCCTTTGTCGCCCTCCACGGTGCTTTCGGCCTGATTGGCTTCATGCTACGTCAGTTTGAAATCGCCCGTTTAGTCGGCATTCGTCCCTACAACGCCCTCGCCTTCTCCGGTCCGATTGCGGTGTTCGTCAGTGTCTTCCTGATGTACCCCCTCGGTCAGTCTAGCTGGTTCTTTGCCCCTAGCTTCGGCGTGGCTGGTATCTTCCGTTTTATTCTCTTCTTCCAAGGCTTCCACAACTGGACCCTGAACCCCTTCCACATGATGGGTGTAGCTGGTATCCTCGGTGGTGCGCTTCTCTGTGCTATTCACGGAGCGACCGTAGAAAATACCCTGTTTGAAGACGGTGAAGGTTCCAACACTTTCCGGGCTTTTGAACCCACCCAAGCGGAAGAAACCTACTCCATGGTCACTGCGAACCGTTTCTGGTCGCAAATCTTCGGCATCGCTTTCTCCAACAAACGTTGGTTACACTTCTTCATGCTCTTTGTCCCCGTGACTGGTTTATGGATGAGTGCTGTGGGTGTAGTGGGATTAGCCCTTAACCTCCGGGCCTATGACTTCGTTTCTCAGGAATTGAGAGCGGCGGAAGACCCAGAATTTGAAACCTTCTACACTAAAAATATTCTGCTTAACGAAGGTCTGAGAGCTTGGATGGCTCCCCAAGACCAACCCCACGAAAACTTTATCTTCCCTGAA
>NZ_CAIP01000282.1 GCF_000297435.1 Microcystis sp. T1-4
TACAACAGCGCGAGAGCGCTTCCCTGTGGGAGCAGTTCTGCCAGTGGATCACCAGCACCAACAACCGTCTTTATGTCGGCTGGTTCGGTGTCATCATGATCCCCACCCTGCTCACCGCCACCACCTGCTTCATCATCGCCTTTATCGCCGCTCCTCCTGTAGATATCGACGGTATCCGCGAGCCTGTAGCTGGTTCTCTACTCTACGGAAACAACATCATCTCTGGTGCGGTTGTTCCCTCTTCTAACGCAATTGGACTCCACTTTTACCCCATCTGGGAAGCTGCTTCCTTAGATGAGTGGTTATACAACGGTGGTCCCTACCAGTTAGTCATTTTCCACTTCTTACTAGGTGTCTTCTGCTACCTCGGTCGTCAGTGGGAACTGTCTTTCCGTTTAGGAATGCGTCCTTGGATTTGTGTAGCTTACTCTGCACCCGTATCCGCCGCTACTGCTGTATTCTTAATCTATCCCATCGGACAAGGTTCTTTCTCTGATGGTATGCCTTTAGGAATCTCTGGAACCTTCAACTTTATGTTCGTGTTCCAAGCAGAACATAACA
>NZ_CAIP01000281.1 GCF_000297435.1 Microcystis sp. T1-4
TCCTGATGCACCCCTTCCATATGTTAGGTGTTGCCGGTGTGTTCGGCGGTTCCTTGTTCAGTGCAATGCACGGTTCGTTAGTAACTTCCTCCTTAGTGCGTGAAACCACTGAAATCGAATCTCAGAACTACGGTTACAAATTCGGTCAAGAGGAAGAAACCTACAATATCGTTGCCGCTCACGGTTACTTCGGACGTTTAATCTTCCAATACGCTTCTTTCAACAACAGCCGCTCTCTGCACTTCTTCTTGGGTGCATGGCCGGTAATCGGTATCTGGTTTACGGCAATGGGTGTTAGCACCATGGCGTTTAACCTCAACGGTTTCAACTTCAACCAGTCGATTCTCGATTCTCAAGGTCGTGTAATCGGTACTTGGGCCGATGTGTTGAACCGCGCTGGTATCGGTATGGAAGTAATGCACGAGCGCAACGCTCACAACTTCCCCTTAGACTTGGCTAGTGGTGAACAGGCTCCTGTAGCTCTGACTGCTCCTGCTATCAATGGTTAATTCCTAGTCTGAACGAAAAGGCACTCCCGCGAGGGGGTGCTTTTTTGTTGTTAGAATT
>NZ_CAIP01000280.1 GCF_000297435.1 Microcystis sp. T1-4
ACCCGTTAACTTTTCTTAACGTACCCCTGTTGATGGTAATATTTCTTAATAGACAGGGATGGATCATATTTGCTAAAAAGGAGATCAAGTCAAAAAAAAGAACCCTTGGCAACCTCTCAAAATTACCCGATGATATTATCAAAATTAGCCACAGCAAGAGGATTTAATGGCGAGACTTGTAGTCCTAGTTTAGGACAATGATTAGACTTAGAGAAAGCCTTAGATTTATGAAAGGTTTCCCCGATTTGCACCCAGTAAGAGGACATCAGAAATTCTCTTAATCCCTCCTAAAGCAGAGGTTATCACCTTTTGTCAAAGGGGAAGTCCAGTCATAAAATCATCGAATTCTAACTGCGCCACCGTAAAATTTGTGCTTTAATGGGGTTGACAAAATCCCGTTTTTCTGCTTGAGATTTTTCGTATTCCTGCTTGAGGCGATAATACCATTTGGCCTGGGTATCGGCATCATCAATTAACATCAAAGCTGGATGATAACTAAGTCCCTCCTGTTGTTTAATCACCACATCGCGATCCTGTTTGAGGAATTGTAGGGTTAAATAACGCAAAAGAGGGGTTAAAAATGCCAACCAAGGAATCGTATAGTATAAACTTTGATGGACTTCGCAGTGATTTTCATCGATGGGAGTAATTGCCGTAAAAGCACAGGCCAAATGGCGATCACCTCGTAGTATTTCTGTACGCACCGAGGGCAATTCAAAAACAATTTCAATCGATACTTTATTACCCAAAATTTTATAGGGTTTCGCACTTACAGGCATATCATAGGGAGCAAGACGAAAACCGAGGGGAACAGGTTCGTATTGTTTTTCCTTGACCCGAAATTGGCGCGGACCGCTGCGCCACCACCAAGAAGTATGAACGTAGGGACCGTGGGCCGGATCCATCAATCCCACCACTGCATGGTCAATATTGCAATCAAAAGTGATAGTTTCGGCTACTTTGGGGGTAAGTTTGCCAAAAGCGCTAATAGTCGGCACAGGAGGCAGATTTTCTTGATTAATTTCTCTTTTTGAGTCTGCCGGAATAAACACCCAGATATGACCTTGTATTTCACGACAGGGATAACTGGTGACACAAATTCTGCTAATATCAAGGCGATCGTGTTCAGTTAATGAGGGGATCTCAGAACAAACGCCATCGCTAGTGTTAAATTTCCAGCCATGATAGCAACAGTACACCCCATCTCCCTCAATCCAGCCATGGTGCAGCGGAATGCCACGATGGGGGCAAATATCCCGCAATGCGAACACTTCTCCATCCTCTCTCCTACCGACAACAATCGGTTCACCTAGCATTTTTTTGGCCATTAGCTGACCGGGTTTAAGTTTATTTGCCGGTGTGGCCACATACCAAAAGTCGCGCAGTAAGCTAGTCATAGGGTTTCTCTGGAGAGCTTCGATCGTTCATCCTATCATTAGAAATCAAGATTATACCTTATGGACGTAACTGGATTCGAACCAGTGACCCCATCGATGTCAACGATGTACTCTAACCAACTGAGCTATACGTCCGCACGAATTGTTATCATAACACGATTGCTTCTAATTAGGCAAGCCCCTAGGCAGTAAATTGATAGCCAATTAACTTATAAATTAACTTGGCAGTGGTAAATTCCGAGACCACCGAATCACTAATCGGGGCCAATTCCATCACATCGCAGCCAATCACTTGATGGGTTTGGAAAAGACGACGGAGAAAGCCTAGGGTTTGATGCCAACTTAACCCCCCCGGTTCCGGGGTTCCCACCCCCGGAATTAAAGCCGGATCGATGCCATCCACGTCTATGGTTAAAAATACCTTCTCGGTGGTAATTTTGGCGATCGCTTTTTCGATCCAATCCGGATCCTTGGCGATATCTCGATCCCAAATCACGGGAATCTGCTGTTTAGCGATTAATTCGGCTTCTTCT
>NZ_CAIP01000279.1 GCF_000297435.1 Microcystis sp. T1-4
TATCTTTTTGGGGAGTTGATATCTATATTCCATGCTACATAAGCTTTTCAGCTTACTTGTCCCCCTGTCAGCTAAAATACTATAAATTCCCCTTCAATCAATCTTGAGGTGGTTATTTTTTGCCCCTGTTTCTACTCATTAATTTTTTATTAATTAATTGCTCACAAATAGTTGTTGTAATCCAATGATGGCTCTTAGTTTAATATCGTAACATTCCAGAACTATTGTGATTGCCAACGAAATTATACAAGCAACAGGAAAAAACGAGCAACTGTTGCGAATAACTGGCAATCATTATGTTTAGAGATTATCATATCAGTAGCGCAAAATCAGCCGCTTTTGCTTCGTCAAGAACTGGACAAGAGGAATATTTGCGTAAATTATGATAGTGTAGATTGGCCACAAGAATTACAAACTCTAAAAAGCTTAGGCGATCTGTGATTGTTGTTAGTAACACCTCTCCTATGTGAAATTTTTAAAACCTAGATTCAAACTAACTTTTGGATACGATGCACGGTTGGCATTCATAAGTAGGTAGGCACAATTATTTGTAGGATGGGTTAGCGGTAGCGTAACATAATCGGGCGTTGGGTTTCATGCTTCAACCTAACCTACGTTCATTTTATATTTAATTCCACCCACCTACTTACCTTGATTCAGCAACGCCAATTTTCTCACTAGAAGCTCACAGCGATCGCATCCTGCTGGAATTGAGGGATAACTTTCTCCTGTCCGCAAGCCAGAGGAGACAAAACTGGTTTATGCTAGAAAGAGTTACTCTTAACGTAACTTTACAAAGTCATCGATCGCCCACATTTATGGATTGCATCATCAATCGTCGAGCGCGGTTTTCAGCCAGCCATCGCTATTATCTGCCAGAATGGGACGAAGCCGAAAATCAAAGACTTTTTGGTCTTGGTAGCCGTTTTCCCGGTCATGGTCACAATTACGAATTATACGTCTCCCTATACAAAGAACTCAATCTTTATGGCATGGTGGAGAATCTCTCCACCGTTAAACAGGTAATTAAACGAGAGATAACCAGTCAATTAGACTACTCCTATCTCAATCAAGTCTGGCCGGAATTTCAGCAAACCCTACCCACCACAGAAAATATCGCTAGAGTTATCTGGCAAAGATTAGCACCCTATTTACCATTGGTCAAAATTCAACTATTTGAACACCCCGAATTGTGGGCAGAATATCAAGGAAAAGATATGGAAGCAACTTTAACCGTCAAAACCCATTTTAGCGCCGCCCATCGTTTGGCTTTACCGCAATTAACCCTCGAACAAAACTCGGAAATCTACGGCAAATGCGCCAGGGTAAACGGTCATGGCCATAATTATCACCTAGAAGTATCCGTGGCGGGAGAAATCGATCCCCGTACCGGTATGATTGTAGATCTAGGGGATTTACAAAAAGCGATCGATGAATTGGTAGTGGAACCCTTCGATCATGCTTTTTTAAATAAGGATATTCCCTACTTTGCCGAAGTGGTTCCCACCGCCGAAAATATTGCCTTATATATCGCTCAACTATTAGAGGAACGGATCCGCCAATTAGGGGCCCAATTAGATAAAGTTAAACTGATTGAAAGTCCCAATAATTCTGCCGAAATCCACTGTCGTGGTTCGGTTCAAACTCCCCGACAACTTCTAGAAAAAACCCTGACAGCCGTTTAATTGCCTGTTAGTTAAGGTGATTAGGGTGAGCCATGCTCACCCTGATAGATTTAATCAAACCCTAGTTAAACACTTCTCGCCATCCTCGCTTTCCTTTGCCTTGGCGTAAGGGAGAGGCTAAATCGACAATTTTCTCGAGCAGTTTCGGGGCAAATTTTTGGCACCAAAGAGCTAGATGACTTTGCCAACCGACGACAATTTCCGTTTTTTCCCTATTTAACCCGGTAATTAGAGTCTGGGCGACTTCTTCGGCGCTCATCGGTTTTAACCATCGAAATAACTGCAATTCTCGCACCATATCCGTATCGGTTAAAGAGGGTAAGAGGGTGACAACTTTGATGTTGTGTTCCCGTAATTCCGACCTGAGAGCTTGACTAAAACCCAAAATTGCAAATTTGGTGGCCGAGTAGGTAGCGAAGCTAGGAGCGGCAATTTTACCCATCATGCTGGAAACATTGACGATGGTTCCCTGTCCCCGAATTGCCATCCGGCGGGCAATTAAGCGAGTAACCGTGTACAGGGCCATCAGATTTAAAGATATTTCTGCTTGCACTTGCGAAAATTGCGAGCGTAGAAAGGGGGTTTGATGGGCAATACCGGCACAGTTAACGAGGATATCAATGCCACGGCATTCTTGCCAAACGCGGATAATTGAAGTGCTAACAAGGTCATTTTCGGTTAAATCTAGGGCTAAAGGTGTGGCAATGACCCCTAGGGACTCAATTTCTTTCGCTAGTTTTTCTAATCGCTCTTGATCTCTGGCAACAATCACAATTCTGCTTAAACCTTGTCGGGCCAATTCTAAGGCGATCGCTCGTCCAATGCCCCGGGATGCCCCCGTGACTAGGGCAGTTTTTCCCTGTAATTTCATGATCAAACTCCTGTTTTAAGCAACAGTACAGAAATTTATTGGTTTTGCTTCTGAAATCTTTGATTTGTGCATCTATGCCCTACATAAGTAGTGAAGCAATCGAGGGATAGATGGATAGGTTAGGGTGCATGGGATTTTTCCTCCTTCAAAGCGCACTCTTGAACCCACGGTAACAGTTGTCTTTACAAACAGCAATCTTTTTTAACACTTTTTCCCCAAAATCACTCGATCGGATGAACGCTCAGGGTGATCCTCGAGCGGATGGAAACCCCAGGGGACTTGCAGATATAGGTATTTTAAAGAGCTTACTACCGAGGGAGATAGAAAGTCTGGCAATGGACGCGACTACTATTGGCAGTACAAGGGACTTGACATCTTCACCGCACTGAAGTAGATCTTTTGGGCAATCTCCCATCTCCTAATCCCCAACCCCAATGAATAACCCCCCCGATAGTCCATTCAATTACACAGAAGCTTTTATTGCCCTAGGCACGAGTAATTTCGATCGCTCGGTGCAGTTTTATCGTCAACTGTTGCAACAGGAACCAAACCCCTACCTTGCCGCCGTTTATGCGGAATTTAGGCTGATTAACCTTAAATTAGGTCTTTTTTGCCCTAAAGAGTCCCACAGAGAGGAATTTGGCGATTCTAGGGGCAGTGGCATGAGCATTTGTTTCGAGGTGGAGAGTCTCGAAAAAGCGATCGAGCATTGGAGCGAAATCGGCTATGGTGCTAGGGGAGAAATTAGCCAGGCTTCCCACGGTCCGGAAATCTACATCTATGATCCCGATGGTAATCGTTTAATTTTCCATCAATCCACCGCTAAAACCAATCCTTTCAGGTAGGAACCTTCCGAGTGATAGATACTGGTGGGATGGTCTGCCGGTTGGCTTAAACGTGCTAAAATTCGCACTGGGCGAGCCGATTCAATGGCGGCAGCCATGACAGCCCCCTGAAAATGTTCTTCGTTAACCACTTGGGAACAGGAAAAGGTGAAAATAATACCTTGGGGGCGAATTTTCTGGAAAGCTTGCTGATTTAATCTTTTATAAGCCATAACCGCCTGATGACGGGATTGGATACTTTTGGCAAAAGCGGGGGGATCAAGAACAATCAGATCGTAATCCTCCTGACAGTCGCGCAGAAAGTTAAAAACATCGGCGCTGTAGGATTGATGGGGAACTTGACTGAGATTATTCAGGGCGATATTTTTTTCGGTAAGAGTGATCGCACCGTGGGAACTATCAACGGAATGGACTAGGGCAGCCCCCGCTTGCATAGCATAGACGGAAAAGCCGCCAGAGTAACAAAAAGTGTTTAAAACCCGTTTATTCTGGCAATATTGAGATAAAAATGCTCTATTTTCCCTTTGATCAAGGAAAAATCCCGTTTTTTGTCCCTTTTCCCAATCAACAATAAAGCGATGGCCTGATTCTAACACCTCATCGCCAGTTTTTTGACCAAATAAGTATTTATTCTCGGAAGTATGGGCGCTTTTCGCCAAAACCGCGGCACTTTTATCGTAAACTGCCCGTAAATTGTCAGCGTAGATAGTTTTCAGACAATCGACAATCAGATCGAGACGTTGGTATAAAGCTAGGGAATAAGCTTGAATAACCGCCGTGCCATTGTACCAATCGACGATTAAACTGGGTAAACCGTCTCCTTCAGCGTTAATTAAGCGATAACAGTTAGTTTTCGGGTTATCGACTAAACCGATTTGTTGCCGCAGCTGATAGGCATTCTGGAATTTTTCGAGAAATAATTGAGCAATATCGCTGACTTTTGGGAAAGAAAGAATTTTAACGGCAATATTGCTGGGATTATACAGTCCAGTGGCTAGATATTCGCCTCGATCACTATAAACCTCTACGATAGCACCCTCTTTGACTTCCCCCTCCATCTCTTTAATCGCCCCGGAAAATATCCAAGGATGGAATCGTTTAACAGCATCAATTTTATGGTTTCTCAGGATAATTTTCGCTAAATCTGGCATGGATAAAGAATCAGGGTTGATAGCTGACGGCTACTAGATAATTCTATTATCCCCTGCCAGCAGCACAAAACCATGGTTTGTCATCCCTCGATCGAGTGGCATCAAAGCAAGTCCCCACAATCGAGGGATAATCAGAGAGAATTCTCGCCTATAATAAGTTAGATTTTAGCGATATTCCCTCGACAAATGCCAAGAAAAAGTGATGCTGCCGGTGGTTTAAGTTTATGGTTTCAGCGTTTGGGGGCTGCCGGTTTGTTAGCGGGACAAGCTTTTTTACATATTCTTAATGGCAAAATCCACCGACGTAATACCCTGGAACAAATGAGTATTGTTGGGCCAGAATCCTTGACCATTGCCCTAATTACTGCTGCTTTTGTGGGTATGGTTTTCACTATTCAGGTAGCCAGAGAATTTATTTTTTTTGGGGCGGGTAGTTTTGTTGGGGGAGTCCTTTCCTTGGCTTTAACGAGAGAATTAGCCCCGGTTTTAACCGCAGTGGTGGTGGCGGGAAGAGTTGGCTCGGCTTTTGCCGCCGAAATTGGTACAATGCGAGTCACAGAACAAATTGACGCTTTATATATTTTAAAAACTGATCCGATCGATTATTTGGTCATTCCCCGGGTGATTGCCTGTAGTTTAATGTTACCCCTGCTCACTATTATCTCTTTAGTCACAGGGCTACTGGGGGGTTTATTTATTTCTGATAGTCTTTACGGTATTTCCTATTCCCTATTCTTACAATCAGCCCAAAATTTTCTGGAAACATGGGATTTAATTAGTTCTATGTTAAAGTCCCTAATTTTTGGGGTTTTAATTGCCATTATCGGCTGCAGTTGGGGTTTAACCACCACCGGCGGTGCTAAAGGAGTTGGTCAATCTACTACCACGGCTGTGGTAACTTCTTTATTAGCGATTTTTGTGGCTAATTTTTTCCTCTCTTGGCTGATGTTTCAAGGAACCGGTAATGTGGAGCTAGGCTAAGACAGTGATCAGTAATCAGCTTCTAAAGCCAAGAGGCAACAGGCAACAGTAAACAGTGCCAAGAAAACGGCAATTTTCTACTTAATACCGCTCACTAAAAACTCAAATCTGAGCGGCTCCATCTCAATTTTGTCGAAAGATATAGGGCTTGCTGAATCATGGTAAAACTCTTTTAAAATGGCTCTTCCGTTACTCTTTATGCTCAATCAACATACAAGATGCCAAGACAACCTACTTCTAACCCAAATAGCCTCTTTGTTTTATTAGTTTAAGTTTATTGTTGATCGAAAAAATCAGGTCTAAAACCTCGCCTTAAGGCGAAAAGTTTTTGGAGCGGGGCATAAATCCCCGTTACAAAAACGGCCTCCGTTCCGACCTCGGCGTGAGACTTCGGACGTTCGGCGAGCTCAGTCGAGCCCCGAACGGAGACAGGAGACGGGAGACGGGAGACGGGATACAGCTATTAGGGATCGGATTTGAGTTTTCAGTTCACTGTTTCCTCACATCAGAAGTCTGACGGGGTAAGCTAAGACGCATTTAAAGTGCTTATTCTTAAGATTAGCCGAATCTCCCTCAATCCCTTTACTGTTGCCTCTTGCAAGAGTGCCTCTTGCCTCGTCTCAACAAGCAATTTAAATTACGAACAGCTTAGTGGCTTAGATGTGTAATTAATTGTGCTTAGATACTTAGAACGATAAATTAAACGTCGGCCAGTTAATTAAATACACTTATACTGTTCCCGATCGATTGACTGGAATCGATAAAAATCCTTGAGGGGGAGTGATGGGTTGACTTTTCCTGACAATTCTCGCCATCTAGACGGGAAAAAAAGTAACCGATGTCAAACCTAGCACTTAGACTCTCTTCTCTCCCTGTCAATTCCGGTGTTTTCAGGGGTTTTTTCGCCGATAAGTATTAACGGGTATGCTGCCGATATTTCCGATGATTGACAATTTTCTAGCACTCGAGCCTTTCCACTACGGAAATTCGAGTTTATCATAAAAAGAAATCCTCTCTCAGGTAAGAGCGGTAGTATGGCTTACTCGACACAGCAGTTAATTGAAATCCTCGAGCGAGAAATGCACGCCACTTGCAAAGGGGAACGTCTGTTACTCTCCCCGGCGGAGCGCATTGATAATCCGGTGATTGCCAAGGCGATCAATCTAGAAAAGGTGGGCAAAGTCTTCGCCTATCAGGATTTTCGCCGCCAAGTTCACGATTATCAACAAAAATATCAGGTTTCGGGTATTATCTGGCGTGTTTGTCAATGGGGCGATCGCACTCTCCGTTATCCCGAAATTCATAATCAATTAGTTGCCGTGGCGGGTGACAAGGAAATTCTCATGGCTGCCAAAGCCTCGGTTTTAGAGTTTTGGAACAGTATCACCTCTAATATGAATTTTTGGTGGGCGCTTAACTCCCGTCGTCCCATTTCTGCCGATTCTCTAGCCGAATTAGTTGCCCAGTCGGAATGGGCGGAATTAGATGTGGCGCGCACGGAATTATATCTCGGCCTCTGTTGGGGTAATCCTTTAGAACACCAGTATCAATGGTCCCAACCCTTTTCTGGTTGTCATCGCATTATCGCCGCCGTCGATGAACCTAGTTCGATTAAGGTCTGAGGACGATTGATGTCTTGGGAAGTGGGGAAGTGGGGATAATAAATAAAAGCTACCTCCTGTCTCCTGCATCCTATTGTAAAGTTTTGTTAATTTTTCTGGGATTAGGACGTTTTGTAAAAATAGATACAGAATTGTATGTTATATATATTAGTGGGTGATTAAAAAAGTTCAAAATGCGATTTGCAGATCGGAGGAAATGATTATGTCCACAGAACAACAAGCTCGTGCCTTAATGATGCGTCACCACCACGCCGTTAAAAATCGTCAACAATCGATGTTAGGCAGAAGTGCTTCTGAAATCGGTATTGACAATGATAATGGCCACGGGGAAACCGTTCAACGTCGCTTCTCGGCCGACTTCTCTTCCCAAACTTATGATCGCTCTGGTGCTACTCTGAGTTAGGCTCTTAGATTTCGCCAAAGTGTCAGCTTTCAATCTTAGAATTAAGTGAACAATCAGCCCACACAAACCGAGATCGGGGGGTGTGGGCTTTTGGTTTTTAGAGATAGGGGTCATTCCTGGGCCGATTACGGGGTTTCATCGGGATTTATGCCTAATTGCCGTAATTGCGCCGCTAAACGTTCCGCCCGTTGACGTTCGCTTTCGGCCTGTTGAGAGGCTGCCTGAGCGCGTTGACGTTCGATTTCAGCATTCTGACGTTCGATTTCGGCTAATTCCGCAGGTAAGAGGATTAAATTGCCATCTAGATCATAAAAACGCAGCCAAGGGGCTTCTTCTCGTTGGATGCTGCCCATCCAGACTCCTAACCATAATCCCAAACGTTGACACCATAACCAACCGCGCTGGTCGGGAATAATTTCTTGATAGCATTGATTTTGGTCTAACGCCCAACCTTGCAGGGAAGTGGCATCAAAGGGATTATAAACGAAGTATTGGGAACAGCGAAAAGTCCGCTCATAGAGGTCTTTTTTGATAGTTAAATCGATTTTTGCGGTGCTTTCTGACATTAATTCTACGATCACATCGGGATAACGTCCCTTTTCGTTCCAAACCACCCATCCTTGTCGTTTATAACTACCATCGATATCGAGGACAACGAAAAAATCGGGGCCACGAAAATCTTTATTAAAAACCCGCTCACGGCTAAAGTAAATAAACATATTACCGCCAACAAAAAAGTCCTCTCGATCCTGATAGGCTTGTTCGATAGAATCGATTAAGACATTCATGGCCTTGCGGTGACGGTGCGTTTCCAAAGGTTCTCCATCATCAAAAATCAAGTCTTCTGGAGGAATGGGGGGTTCTTCCCAATCGATAACTGGAGGAGTGAGGGGTTGAGTCATCGGGGTTACGTCCGGGATAGAGATGGTTTTATTTTATTTGCAAGACGAGGCGATATTTAGGTTGTCCAGTTCTCAATTTTTCCATAGCTTCATTCACCTGGGAGATAGGATAGGTTTCTGTCACCGGTTCAATGCCATGGCGAGAGGCAAATTCAATCATTTTACTGACGGTACTGGGACTACCCAAAGGACTGCCGGAAATCGATTTTTGACCCATAATCAAGGGAAAAGCATAGGTAGCCATGGGTTCAAGAACAGCGCCAACAATATGCAGACGACCTTTGGGACGTAAACAGGCGATATAAAGACCCCAATCGAGATTAACGTTAACGGTAGAGATGATGAAATCAAAGTAATTTTGTACCGATTGCAAGGCTTCGGGGTCTCTGGAATTGATAAAATGAGTCGCGCCTAATTCTTTGGCCTCCGCTTCTTTATCGGGACTACTAGAAAAAGCGGTTACTTCGCAGCCCCAAGCTTTGAGGAATTTTAAGGCTATATGGCCCAATCCACCAATACCAATCACACCAACTCGGGCCGTGGGTTTAATATTAAATTGGACAATCGGATTAAAGACGGTTATACCACCACAAAAAAGCGGGCCAGCTTTGGCAGCATCCAACTGGTCCGGCAAGGGAACTAACCAACTATGATGAGCGCGGACTCTGTCGGCAAAACCGCCATGGCGACCGACGATAGTTCCTTCGGCAGTGGCACAAAGGTTTTGATCCCCCGACATACAAGTTTCACAGGTGGAACAGGAACGGGAAAACCAACCAAGACCGACTCTTTGCCCTAGGTTTAATTCTTTGACTTTAGCACCAAGAGCGGCGATCGTGCCGACCACTTCATGGCCGGGGACAAAGGGATAGGTGGTCAGTCCCCAATCGTTATCGAGCATACTTAGGTCACTGTGGCAGATGCCGCAATATTCCACCGCAATTTCTACATCTTCATCCCCTAATATACCCGGATCGTAGTCAAAAGGCTCTAGTTTTCCCCCTTTTTCTCGGGCAGCATAGGCTCTAATCATGATTAAGTCCTCTAGGATCGGTTTATTGGTTATCTTATCCTAAATTGCTCTGAGTATGGCTTGTCCTCAATCCTGTTTAAAAGGTATAGGAAAGTGGGAAACACCGGAGCGGGGGAAACAATCCATAACTTGGGAGTTAATCATACTGTTAAAACGGATTTGAGCGGACTAGCGATCGCTAAATAGTCAAAAGGGTGATTTTTTGATACTACAAAAAATCGGGATCGAAAGCATCAGCAAAATTACTGGTTTTGGGTTAAGCTTGCATCTGACCTAATAGACCACTCGCCTGCCGCTTGTGGATTTTACCGAGAAGTTTTGTTAGGATCGGATAAAAATTGTCCCGTTTCATCCTCGGCAAGATTTAGACGAGGTGAAAAGCCCGTGGCCAATTTGGGGACAATTTTTGTAAATGATTGTATCCTATTAACTACCATTATTATCAGAGCGTCATGGGAAAAGTCATCGGCATCGACTTAGGGACAACCAACAGTTGTGTTGCGGTACTCGAGGGAGGTCAGCCGATTATAGTTCCCAACTCGGAAGGGGGAAGGACAACTCCTAGTATCGTGGGATTCGGCAAGGGCCAGCGCCTAGTGGGACAACTGGCCAAACGTCAAGCGGTCACTAATGCCGAAAATACCGTCTATAGCATCAAACGCTTTATCGGTAGGCGTTGGCAAGACACCGAGGTAGAAAGGGGACGAGTTGCCTATCATTGCCAACGCGGTCGCGATGATACCGTCAATATCAAAATTCGCGATCGGGAATTTACCCCCCAAGAAATCTCGGCCATGATCCTGCAAAAATTAAAGGCCGATGCTGAGGCCTATCTGGGAGAACCGATTAATGAGGCCGTGATTACAGTTCCCGCCTATTTTACCGATGCCCAACGTCAGGCCACTAAAGACGCGGGGATAATCGCAGGACTAGAAGTATTAAGAATTATTAACGAACCCACCGCCGCCGCCCTGGCCTACGGTTTAGATAAACAAAACGAAGATCAACATATCCTCGTTTTTGACCTGGGGGGAGGAACCTTCGACGTTTCCGTCCTGCAACTGGGAAAGGGAGTCTTTGAAGTGAAAGCCACCGCCGGCAACAACCATCTTGGGGGGGACGATTTTGATAACCTCTTAGTGCGCTGGCTGGTGGAGAACTTTCAAAGCCAAGAAAACATCGATCTAGCCAGCGATCGCATGGCGATCCAAAGACTGCGAGAAGCCGCCGAAAAAGCCAAAATCGAGCTTTCTAGCCTGATTAGCACCTCGATCAATCTCCCCTTCATCGCCGCCGACGAAACCGGCCCTAAACACCTAGAATTAGAACTAACTCGCGCTAAATTCGAGGAATTAACCAGAGAATTAGTGGAAAAAACCCTCGAACCCGTACAACAGTCCCTCAAAGATAGCGAACTGCAGCCTAACGATATCGATCGTGTCATCCTCGTCGGCGGTTCCACCAGAATCCCCGCCGTACAGCGATTAATCTCCCGTTTCTTTTCTGCAGGCCAACTTGATCGCTCTGTTAATCCCGATGAGGCCGTGGCTTTGGGGGCGGCGATTCAAGCTGGAGTTTTAGGTGGAGAAGTGGAAGATGTCCTCCTCCTCGATGTCACCCCCCTTTCCCTCGGCATTGAAACCCTCGGCGAAGTCTTTACCAAAATTATCGATCGCAATACCACTATCCCCACCAGCAGATCTCAGGTTTTCTCCACCGCTGCCGATGGTCAAACTTCGGTGGAAATTCATGTTCTACAAGGGGAACGGGCCATGGCCCGGGATAATAAAACCCTCGGTAAATTTCTCCTGACGGGAATTCCTCCCGCTCCTAGGGGTATGCCACAAATCGAAGTGGCCTTCGAGATCGATGTTAACGGCATCTTGAAAGTGGCCGCCAGCGACGAAGGCACCGGCAAGGAACAAAGCATTGTCATTAGCCATACTGGAGGGCTGAAACCGAACGAAATTGAAAAAATGCGCCTAGAAGCCGAAAAATACGCCGAATTTGATCGCAGTCGTCTGCAAATGATCGATATTCGCCACCAATCCGATAGTCTTTTCTATAGCTACGAAGTCACCCTCAGGGAAAACAGCGAGTTAGTCACCCCCGATATCCGGCAACTGGCGGACAAGAAGCGGCAACAGTTAGAAATCGCCCTGCGCGACCCCTCCCTATCCCCAGAAAAGCTAAAAACCACCCTGGAAGAATTTCGTCAGATTGTCCTCGAAATCGGTACCCGCATCTACAGGGGTAAACAAGACGAAACCCAAGCCCTCAACGCTACTGGTTTTGAATCGATCGATGTCACCGAAAGACAGACCCGGCCCACCCGCATCCAGACCACTTCCTCGAATACCTTCGCCGACCGGCCAACCATCTCCCACACTAGAACCAGAACCTATAGTAATCTGGAAACTAAAGCTGGCAAATCGGGCAGTGATCAGGCTCCCTATGATGAGGAAGAAATGAGCGCCAGTGACTACGAGGCCGTAGATTAAAAAAGGGAAAAGCTATCGGTCGTCAGGAGTCGTTCGACAGGAGACTCCGAGACGGTCGTCAGGAGATAGGGTGATAGGGTTTTGGGGTGATAGGGTTTTGGGGTGATAGGGTGATGAGACAGCTTCCCCACTTCATAATTCATAATTCATAATTCCCCCTCCCCACTCCCCCACTTCCCCACTCCCCCACCCCTAACCCCCAACAAAAAGAAATAGTAGGGATAACCCAACTAAACTATTATGTATAGTTTGTTAGAGTAACAACTAGACTTAAACTCTATTTATAAATTGCCCGCAGAACCATAGCCCCCTATGCCCACTGATTACTACGAAATTCTAGGTGTCTCGCGAGATGCCGGCAAAGAAGACATCAAACGCGCCTATCGTCGTCTCGCCCGAAAATACCATCCCGATGTTAACAAAGAACCGGGAGCCGAGGAATACTTCAAGGAAATTAACCGCGCCTACGAAATTCTCTCGGAACCAGAAACCCGCAATCGTTATGACCGCTTTGGTGAAGCTGGGGTTTCTGGGGGCGCTGCCGGTTTTGATGCCGACAATATGGGCGGTTTCGCCGATATATTTGAGACAATCTTTAGTGGTTTCGGCGGCATGGGCGGCCAAGCAACCACCCGCCGACGCACAGGCCCTACCCGGGGCGAGGATCTGCGTCTCGATTTTAGACTGAAATTCCGCGAGGCGGTCTTTGGCGGTGAAAAGGAAATCCGCATCCGTCATCTGGAAACCTGTCAAACCTGTAAAGGCAGTGGGGCCAGACCGGGGACGAGTTCCCGCACCTGCACTACTTGCAATGGTACTGGTCAGGTGCGTCGTGCCACCCGTACTCCCTTCGGTACTTTTGCTCAGGTTTCGGTCTGTCCCACCTGTGACGGTGCTGGCGAAGTGATCGAGGAAAAATGCGACGTTTGCGGCGGTTCCGGACGCAGACAGGAAACCAAAAAACTGAAAATTACCATCCCCGCGGGGGTTGACAACGGCATGAAATTGCGCGTTGCCCGGGAAGGAGACGCAGGACTGAAAGGCGGTCCGCCGGGGGATTTATTTGTTTATCTAACCGTGGAAAACGATGGGGAATTTCAACGGGAAGGTAATGACATTAAATCGGATGTCACGATTAGTTATATCCAAGCCATTCTAGGCTGTACTATTAAAATTAATACTGTAGATGGCCAAGAAGACCTGACTATCCCTGCCGGTACTCAACCGAACACCGTACTGATTTTAGAAAATAAAGGGGTTCCCAAATTAGGCAATCCCGTCAGTCGCGGTGATCATCGCATTACCGTTAAAATCTCGATTCCTACCCGTGTCACGGGAGAAGAACGGGAATTGCTGGAAAAATTGGCGAAAGTTCGCGGGGAAACCGTGGGGAAAGGCGGCATCGAGGGTTTTTTAGGTAATATCTTCCATAAATAACTATGACTTTAGACCTGCGCGGCACTCCCTGCCCAATTAATTTTGTCCGCACAAAATTGCAATTAGAGAAAATGACCGCCGGGGAACGGTTGGAAGTCTGGTTAGATGCCGGGGAACCGATCGAACAGGTTCCCACTAGCCTGACCGTGGAGGGTTATCAGATAGAATCGATCGAAGACCGAGATAGCTTTTTTGTTCTCAAAGTCTATCGTCCCGATTCCTAAATGGTAGATGCACAATTAACCGATTTATACGGTACAGTGGTGGCTGTACAGGCAAATTTCTATCAGGTACGCTTGGATTCTCCCGTTATCGGCGAAAATCTTCTCTGTACCCGTCGCGCTCGCTTGCAAAAAATCGGTCAATCGGTAATGGTTGGTGATCGGGTACGCGTGGAGGAGGTCAATTTTGCCGATCAACAGGGTGCGATCGCAGAAGTCCTCCCCCGCAGTACCGAGATCGATCGGCCGGCCGTTGCTAATATCGAGCAGATTTTGCTAGTTTTTGCCCTTGCTGAACCCGTCCTCGATCCTTGGCTGATTAGTCGTTTTTTGGTGAAAGCCGAGTCCACAGGCTTAGAAATTGCCGTCTGTGTCAATAAAATCGATCTGGGGGAACCAGAACAAATAGAACTCTGGGGCGATCGCCTAGCTGGTTGGGGATACCAGCCCTTTTTTGTCAGTGTGGAGAAAAATCGGGGATTTGAGGCTTTATTGGCACAATTAAACCATAAAATCACTCTCTTGGCCGGTCCTTCGGGAGTGGGAAAATCGAGTTTAATTAATTGCCTAATTCCTGAAATTAATCAACGGGTGGGGGATGTGTCGGGAAAACTGCAAAAAGGTCGTCACACTACCCGTCATGTGGAGTTATTTGCTTTACCAAATCGCGGTTTATTGGCCGATAGTCCGGGTTTTAACCAACCGGATATTAACTGTTCACCAGAACAATTAACTTTTTATTTTCCGGAGGTGAGAGAGCGTTTAGCTTTGGGAAATTGTCAATTTAATGATTGTACTCACCGTCGGGAACCTAACTGTGTGGTCAGGGGAGATTGGGAACGTTACCAACATTATTTAGAATTTTTAGAAGAAGCGATCGCACGAGAACAGTCATTACAGAAAACTAGCACGAAAGAGTCAAGTTTAAAGTTAAAAATTAAGGAAGCAGGTCAAGAAACCTATGAACCCAAATTAGCTAATAAAAAATATCGTCGTCCTTCCCGTCGCGTCAAAAATCAAGATCAGGAACGCTACGAAAATAAAACTCTCCAAGATATTTATAATGATGATTCTGAATAGAATCTCAGGGTGAGAGCATCTCAATTAGGTACTTATTTTGAGCCTATTTTTTTCTCTCTTATTTTCGCTCAAAAACTCTATATATATGGGCGCAGGGATTCCCACCATACAAAAAGCATAAAGCAAGTCTCGCCATTTGTCAAGGGTTTGGGTAATAATCTTCCGGTTGCCGTTTGCCAAGCTCAGAACTAGGATAGGAGAGAACGAGGCATTAATGGAGCAAGAGAGGCTTAGACTGTGACCAATGTAGCGATCAATGTCCGATTAACCGAGACTGCTCTGTGGCAATGGCAAACATGGCAAGGATTGCCCTATCTTACCTGTAATCTCCTAGAGGATTGGTCCCACGGCTTTTTTACCCGTCATTATTACCCCCAAACCCCGGAAGCTTTTACGACCGCTTTAGGGGCAAATGTACCGGTTTATCGCGTCAAACAGGTACATGGCGATCGCCTATTAAATCCCCAAGGGATTACTAACCCAGAAATAGCCGAAGCGGATGGAATTATTACCGATGCTTCCGGTCAAGGGATTTGGGTGGCCAGTGCTGACTGTACACCCGTACTAATAGGTGATCGCTCTAGCGGTGTTGGGGTGGCGATTCATTCTGGATGGAGAGGGACAGCCAAGGGGATAGTTGCCAAAGCAGTTAAGCAGTTATTAAACTCCGGTAGTTGTTTAGATAACTTAGTCCTGGCCCTGGGGCCGGCAATTGCTGGGGAAGTCTATCAAGTCGATGGAGAAGTTGCAGCAGAAGTGGGTTTAAGTTTATTTCCCCAAGAAACCAATCCCGAGCAAATTCTGGCCAATTTATTTAACCTCTCCCCTTCCCCCTTATTTGCTGACGAGGAAAAAGGAAAAGTGCGCTTAGACGTGCGACGGGTGATTTATCATCAACTACAACAGTTAGGAATTAGGGATGAACAAATCGCGATCGCTCCTTTTTGTACCTATCAACAAGAGGAGCATTTTTTCTCCTATCGTCGGGAAAAAGCCAAAAAAATCCAATGGTCTGGCATAGTTAGTCGTTAATAACTGGGTGGACATTCTCACTCAAGAATTCGCCCTTTTCTTTTCACTGATTACTGATTACTGCTCACTGATAACTGAAAAATCCCCCCTTTCCCATGCGTATTGTTTTTTTCGGAACCCCGACTTTTGCTGTTCCCACCCTAAAAAAATTATTAGCCAATCCCGATATAGAAGTGATTGCCGTCGTTACCCAACCGGACAAGCGCCGGGGAAGGGGCAATCAATTAATCCCCTCACCGGTGAAACAAATAGCCATAGAACAGCAAATACCGGTTTGGCAGCCCAAAAGTGTGAAAAAAAACGCTAAAACCTTAAATTTTCTCAGACAATCGCGAGCGGATGCCTTTGTAGTCGTTGCCTACGGACAAATTCTCTCCCCAGAAATCCTAGAGATGCCGAGATTAGGCTGTATTAACGTTCATGGCTCAATTTTGCCGAAATATCGGGGAGCGGCCCCCGTGCAGTGGTGCATCGCTAGGGGAGAAAAAGAAACCGGCATTACCACCATGTTAATGGATGCGGGCATGGACACCGGACCGATGTTACTGAAAGCCTACAGCCCGATCGCTCTTTTTGACAATGCCGAACAGGTGGGAGCAACCCTAGGCCAAATGGGGGCGGATTTGCTCCTAGAAACCCTCTCTAAGCTCGATCGAGCAGAAATTACCCCAATTCCTCAAAATAACGACGATGCCACCTATGCCTCTTTAATTGAGAAATCTGACTATCTAATCCCCTGGCAAGATTCAGGCCGGAGAATTCACGATCGAGTCCGGGGTTTTTATCCTCATGCGCTGACCACTTTCCGGGGACAACCCCTAAAAGTGATGGCCACTATTCCCCTAGAGGATCTCGGTCAACTTCCTCCAGAATTACAGACAAAAGACCTTTCTCATCTAAGCGGAGAAGTGGGATCGATCGTGGCTCTCTGGAAAAATTTCGGGCCGGTAGTGCAGACGGGTGAGGGTTTATTATTATTAAAAGAAGTGCAATTATCGGGGAAACCTCCGCGTTCTGGTAGGGATTTGGTCAATGGTTCCCGTTTAACTATCGGTGAGATTTTCGGTCAATAGTTTTCAGGGGATGGCTTTCCTTTGCTCCTCTATGCTTCACCGGTGAAGATTTTTTTTAACTTGCGAAAGCGATCGGAATAACTTCTTAACACTTCGATCGCAAACATGGGAGTTTCCTGCACGGCAAATAAAAACTGCGGTTGATTGAGATAGGCTAATTTACAATCAGTTTTGGCGATAGCTGTGGATTCTCTGAGTTTATCTGGGTGCAGGAGCGCTCCCGCTCCGAATACTTCCCCTTTTTCTAGAGTTTCTATCAATTGTCCCTTGACATACATCTCCACTTCTCCGCTAAGAATACCGTACATTAACTCGCCCTCCGTGCCATCGGCAAAAATAACTTCACCAGCTGGAAAAGTGCGATCGGGATGATTTTCGAGAATTTTAATCGTTTCTACGGGACTTAACATGATTTAACAAGAATTTTTCGGGTTATCTCTCCCATTTTCCGATACATTGAACTCCCCGATCATCGTTTTTGTATGTAAGAATACATCTCCCCACACCTCAATTCATAATTCATAATTCATAATTCATAATTCCTTGAGAAAATACCGGGGTTAAAACTGTTCGATCGCTGCTTGCGTAATTTCTGCGATCGCTGATAACCTGGGACTAACTGGGCCAGTATCGGTGGATAACCAGAGAAGATACTCGACGTTACCCGCAGGTCCGGTAATGGGAGACCAAGTTAAACCCCGATAGAACCATCCTAGGGCTTCGGCGGCCTGTAAAACCTGAAAAATTGCCCCTGCTTGGTCTTGGGGGTCGCGAACTACCCCTTTTTTGCCGACTTTTTCCCGTCCCACCTCAAATTGGGGTTTGACCAATAAAATCGCCTCTCGCGGTGGATTTAATAGCGTCCACAGGGTCGGCAAAACTTTGGTCAGAGAAATAAAAGACAGATCCATGACCGCTAAATCGGCGGGTTTTTCCTGTCCATATAACTTTTCTGGGGTTAAATAGCGAAAATTAGTTCTTTCTAGTAAAATAACCCGTTCATGCTGCCGTAAACTCCACGCTACTTGTCCATAACCCACATCGACCCCATAAACCCGTTTTGCTCCTTTTTGCAAGAGACAATCCGTAAATCCCCCCGTAGAAATGCCGCCATCTAAACAAATGCGATCGCTGACATCAATAGCAAACAATTCTAAGGCCTTAGCTAATTTTTCGCCCCCCCTTGACAAATAGGGCAGTTTCTGCTTAACCTCGATCGCCGCTTCTGGATCGATTTCTGTGGCCGGTTTATCGATGATTTGATGATTGACTTTCACTTCTCCAGCGCGAATTAATCGCTGTGCCTGTTGACGGGAATCACAGAGATTTTTGGCTACTAATAATAAATCTAATCTTTGTTTCGGCAAGGAAGGCCTCCCAATAATCAGCGCCTAATTCTAAAAAATACCTTATTTTTCCGCCAGCAATCCCAGAAGGAAGATTATAACTAAAGATAGGAACAAGCGGAACCCATCAGCTAAATTTTCGCTGCCATCCCGATATTTTATGGATAAAGATACTCGATTCGCCATTTTGGTCATTGGCATCCCCTTTCTAGGACTAGCTTACTGTGGCTTGATTTTTGCCGTGATGATTTATTGGGTCTGGGCCCGGGAACATCCCGTAACCATGGCCACTTTTTTCGTCCTTGCTCCTTCTTTGATTTCTGGCTCTATCTGGCTGTTAGCTTCCTATAAAGCCCGCCAAAAGCAGCGTTTAGGGTTATAATTGGCGGGACTATCCCATCGGCCTCTAGAGAACAACTAATGTGGGGCAATATGGGGGTGAATTGCCTTCATCCTCCCCTAGATAACTTTTTCTGATCACCACAACTAGGGGAGAGCCTTAAAGATGAGATATTTTTCTGGTGATAGTGAGCATCAAAGGTTTCCAAGTAAGACTGATTAAATAACCCAATCCTGCCACTAAAATAATTGTCGCCCCTGAGGTGAGATTTAAACTATAGGATAACCACAAACCCACTAAAGTAAAAACAATTCCTAGAATAATCGCTAGGATCATCATTCCCTTCATATTTTTAACAAATTGTCCACTGATAGCGGCGGGAATAGTTAATAAAGCAATTACCATAATTAATCCTACCACCTGCATTACTGCCACAATAGTTAAAGCGGTTATTCCCATTAAACCCAAATAAATTACCTCCACGGGAATATTACGAATAATCGCAAAGGTTTCATCAAAAGATATGGCTAACAACTCCTTATAAAAGATACTAACTAAGGTGATAATTAATATATCTATGGCCGCCATTATCCATAAATCATCCCTCGGTACAGTTAAAATACTACCAAAAAGATAACTCATTAAATCAGCTTTATAACCGGGGGTTAAATCAATAAAAATTACCCCAATCGCCATACCAATCGCCCACATCACCCCGATTAAAGTATCGGCTCTCTCTCGGATGCGACGCTGTAAAAACCCCATGCCTAAAGCCGAAAAAAAGGTAAAAAATATCGCCCCCACCAGGGGATTAATCCCGAAAAAATAACCGATTCCTATCCCTCCATAGGCAGCGTGAGCGATTCCCCCACTGATAAAAACCACGCGATTAACTACTACCAAAGTACCAACAATCCCACAGGCAATACTAACTAATATTCCTGCGGCGATGGCATGGCGCATAAAATCAAATTGTAAGGCCTCTAGCATGGGGAATTATGAATTATGAATTAGGGAATTATGAATTATGAATTAGGGAGTGGGGAAGTGGGGGTGTGGGGAGCTTTTTCAGTAAACAGTAAACTCAAAACTCACATCTGATAACTGATAACTGATAACTGATAACTGATTATTGATAACTCTCAATTACTTGACGAAAATCGCTTTTTTGTTTGACTCCGCGCATTTCCTTGACTAATTCCCGGTCCTTAAAGAATTGTACCGTGGGAGTCCCAGTTACTTGACCCATTTTGGCAATTTCTGGGTCAGCTTCGATGTCAATTTCGACAAAATAAATTTTGCCATCGTACTCATCGACCACTTTATCTAAAATCGGTTTCAGGGTTTTACAGGGGCCACAGGTGGGAGAAACATATTTTACCATTAACAAGCGATCGCCGTCGTGGAATAATTTCCGCAAAGCATAACCCCCAACGTGACGGGTTTTGTCAATATCAAAAGTCTCCTCCGTATCGGCCGGGGTTTCGCTAACGGTTTTCGTCTCGTAATGTTCAGAAGTGGCTGATTGACGGTATTCTTGGATTAAATTATGCTCCGATAACCATCTTTCTGCCAATAACGCCGCCATACACCCCGTACCTGCGGCAGTAATGGCCTGACGGTATTCGTGGTCCTGCACATCTCCTGCGGCAAAAACCCCCTCGACGCTGGTAGCAACAGTCCCCGGTTTGACTTTCACATAACCCACCTCGTCTAATTCTAGTTGTCCTTGGAATAGGGAAGTATTGGGAGTGTGACCGATGGCATAAAATAACCCTCTAACGGCTAATTCGCTAATTTCTCCCGTTTGTGAGTTTTTAATGCGTAGTCCTGCCATTTTACTGCCTGTACCGAACACATCCAGCGCTTGGGTGTGAAAATGAACGGTAACTTTCGGATTATTTAACACCCGGTCCTGCATTGCTTTCGAGGCGCGCATCGCTTCCCCGCGTACCAATAAATGGACGTGAGAGCCGTATTTAGTTAAATATACGGCTTCTTCCGCCGCCGAGTCACCGCCACCGATGACAGCGAGGTTTTCCTCTCTAAATATTGGTGTAGCACCGTCACAGATAGCACAAGCGGAAATCCCGTTACTCCAGAATTGGGCCTCGCTGGGTAATCCTAAGCGTTTGGCAGTGGCTCCCGTGGCGATAATAATACTATTGGCCTTAACTTCCCGGTCCGTGGAACGAATGGTAAAAGGACGCTGACTTAAATCCACCGAGATAACATCTTCGGTATAGCATTCCGTCCCCCATCTTTCGGCCTGTTCCTTCATTCTTTCCATCAGCTTCGGACCGGTGATTCCTTCGGGAAAACCGGGGAAATTTTCTACTTCTGTGGTGGTCATCAATTGTCCCCCCGGAATGCCTCCCGCTTGGAAACCCTCGAACATCAAGGGTTTTAAGTTCGCACGCGCCGCATAAATCGCCGCCGTATATCCCGCGGGTCCCGAACCAATAATGACTAAATTCTCGACAGTCATAACCGTAAATGCAACTCATAACGACTACGCTTTTTAGTATAACAGATAATGTCGGGTGGGTTAGACGACGATAAGTTAGTTGACTCTCCCCCGCTAACCGCGGAGCGCGGTGTAGCGGGAGATTCTCGGTTCATAGGTTTTTAACTAGATCGACCTGGTTTAACCCGGTCGATCCCCGTCAAATCGCCTCCGCGAGCGTTTTCTAACACGGTCAGTCCGACCGCGTTTTTTCCTCGGTTCTCGATTACCTTTGCTGATGCCGTATCTCTCGGTTCAATGTGGCCGCAAGAATCACACCGGTGAACTCTTTCCGATAACGCTTTTTTGCCAGTAATTGCGCCACAATTCGGACACTCCTGGGAAGTTCCGTTTTTATCGACTTTAAGATAATATTTTCCCCGTTTCCAAGCGACAAACGGTAGTATCTCGTTAATAAAACTACCGATACCTGAATCTAGAGATTGTTTTCTAACGATCCCTCTAGACCAGGAAACGAAGTTAATATCTTCAACAAAGATATTATCAGCGAGATCACAAAGGTAATGAGCTAACTTAAAGTGCCAATCTCTACGAGTATTAGACACTTTTTCATGTAATCTCGCTATCTTCTCTTTGAGTTTTAACCAATTGCTAGAGCCTTTAGTTTTCCGTTTCAAGCGTCTTTGTAGCAATTTAAGCTTACTCTGTACTTTCAACAAAAATCGAGGGGCTTTGATTAAATCTCCTCGTGAAGTAGCAACAAAACTCTCAATTCCCGCGTCAATTCCTAAACAGGTCTTCCCCACTGTCATATCGGGAACTAATTCCGTAGATTGGAAGGAAACCGAAACGTAAAATCCCGACGCTTTTTGGATAATTCGAGCTTGTTTAGGCTCGAACCCAGACGGGTACTTTCTAGATTTCCTAATCCGAATTTTTCCCAATTGTGGAAAATTTAAGTATTCGTCACCTAGAAAGCTTTTTGACAGCGCAGGAAAAACAAAACTCCGCATCTTTTTCTTAAATCTAGGAAAGCCGAAGCCTTTCGATTTTATCTGGTCAAAAGCTTTATCTAAAGTTTTTAAGACTTGCTGTAAGACTTGAGCGTTAACCGTCTTTAATATCGGGTAAACTTTTTTAGCTTCCGTTAGATTTTTGGCTTGAACAAAGTAATTAGGATAGGGTTCATCCGCAGGAATTATGTACTCGGAAACTAACGAACAGTGATCCGCAAGACACTTTCGAGAGTTTAACCAATCTTTCCGTTCTGAAAGAGCGTAATTATAAACGCTTTTGCAAACATCAAGAATGTGGATTATCTCCTGTTCCTGTTGTCTGTTTACCTTTAGTTTGTACTGGTAGGTAAGCGTTATCACTGTCGTTAGTTTCGTGATGTATAGTTAAATTATAACACTTACTGCCTAATATATAAACTGATTACCATCATAAATTTTGGGCTCTTCTAGGTTCTGTGTGATAAGTTTAATTGACATAGGATCGATCGATCTTTGTGTCCTTTGTGTCTTTGTGGTTCGTTCCACCCCCTCGCTCTTGAGAAATGTATCTTAAAATACATTTTACCCACCAAAGCTGGGAGAGCCAATTTTGTTCTGTTTATAGACTTACCGCTCATGTCGTATTCATTATTAAATACCGGCGAAAAGCTATTAACGATGAAATCTTAGCCCGACTTAAAGAAATCTTTGTGTCAACGCTCACGAAATGGGACAGCACATTTCACGTTCACTGGATTATCGATTACAAACCTGACATCGCTTTATCCAAACTAATCGCTAACCTTAAAACAGTTAGTAGTCGGTTAATTAGAAAAGAATTTCCTTACTTAGCGGCAAAGTATTTCGACAATAAACCTTATTTTTGGACGGGAGCTTATTTCGTGGCTAGTTGTGGAGGTGTTACCATCGAACGACTAAAAAAATATGTCGAGAACCAAAACTCCCCGAAAAAGGTTGTTCCCTCCATAGAGCTTTCTAGCGTGAGAGGCAGTCGAACCAGGATACCCAATTGCCAATTGTCGCTACCAAACCCTTTCAAGGTCAAGGTAAGCACACAAGTCAGAAGTCAGTCCCGATGAAAAAATTTTCACCACCAGAGATGAAAGAGGTTTCCTTCCCCACACCCCACACCCCACACCCCGCTCCCATAACCGAACCCCCTAAACCCTAAGGCTGCCCGATTTTGCTAGGATAAGAAATGTAACAAGAATCTTTCTCAACAGTCGGATAATTCATGGGCAACGATACCATCACCTTACTCTCCCCGCGGGAAATTGACAAAATGCGACGAGCCGGACGATTAGCGGCTAAACTGTTAGATCATCTGGCAGAAATGGTTAAACCGGGGGTAAGTACCCTAGAAATCAATGATGAGGCAGAACGTTGGACTCGCGCCCATGGAGCCAAAAGTGCGCCCCTAGGATACCATGGCTTTCCTAAGTCCATCTGTACTAGCATTAACGAGGTTATCTGTCACGGCATCCCCAGCGCCGATCAAATCCTCAAAGACGGCGATATCATTAACATCGATGTCACCCCGATTTTAGAAGGTTATCACGGCGATACCTCCCAGACTTTCTTTGTCGGTACTCCCTCCCCCCTGGCCAAAAAGTTAGTGGAAGTTACCAGAGAATGTCTGCAAAGAGGCATAGATGCAGTGCAGCCGGGGGGGAGAATCGGCGATATTGGCGCAGCTATCCAAGAATATGCCGAAGGACAAGGATTTTCGGTGGTTAGAGATTTTGTCGGTCATGGTATCAGTAATGTTTTTCACACCGGTCCGCAGGTTCCCCACTACGGCACTCGTGGCAAGGGCAAAAAAATTCGCCCCGGCATGGTATTCACCATTGAACCAATGATTAATGAGGGAACCTGGCAACATATTGTCTTAAAAGACGGTTGGACTGCTATTACTAAAGATGGTAAACTTTCGGCCCAATTTGAACACACCATCGCTGTCACCGAAACCGGTGTGGAAATTCTCACTGTACCCAATTAAATTTAGGGAACAGGGAACAGGGAATGGGGAATGGGAGAATGGGGAAATAGGGAAGTTTCAACTAATACCCCAAAACCCTAAAACCCTAAAACCCCCCGCAACGCGCACGAAGTGGTCTCCCCACTGATAACTGATAACTGATAACTGATAACTGATAACTGATAACTGAATATATGCAGTATCGTCGTTTCGGTCGCACTAATCTACAAATGCCGGTGTTTTCCTGTGGGGGAATGCGCTATCAATTTCAGTGGCAGGAGCTGCCAATGTCGCAAATTCCTGACGAGAATCAAGGCAATTTAGAGGCAATCATTAATAAATCTCTGGAAGTGGGGATTAATCACATCGAAACCGCTAGGGGTTACGGCACTTCCGAGATGCAATTGGGCAAAATTTTGCCGCAACTACCGAGGGATAAGATTATCGTGCAGACGAAAGTTTCTCCTAGTCAAGATGTGCGGGAATTTCGCCGTAAATTTGAGCAATCCCTGCAATTTTTACGGTTAGATTATGTGGATTTGTTGGGCATCCATGGCATCAACACCGAGGAAATTCTCGATGATACTATGGCCGAGGGCGGTTGTTGGCAAGAGGCGAAAAAATTACAGCAACAGGGAAAAGTTCGTTTTATCGGTTTCTCCACCCATGCACCAACTGATGTAATTGTCAAGGCTATTGCAACAAATTGTTACGATTACCTCAATCTGCACTGGTACTATATTTTTCAGAATAACTGGCCGGCCATAGAAGCGGCAAAACAGCACGATATGGGGGTTTTTATCATTAGTCCCTCCGATAAGGGCGGCCATCTCTATAATCCTCCCCCTAAGCTCGTGGCTCTCTGTTCTCCTCTCAGTCCGATGGTTTTTAATGACCTATTCTGTCTCAGTCATCCGGCCGTCCATACCCTTAGTATCGGTGCTGCGCGAGCCAGAGATTTTGATGAACACCTGAAAACTTTACCCTTACTCGATCGAGCCGAAGAGATTTTACCGCCAATTATCGAGAGATTGCAAGGGGAGATGATCAACTGTTTAGGCGATAATTGGGTAAAAACTTGGTCTGTGGGTTTACCTAGCTGGGAAAATACCCCCAATCAGATTAATATTCCTTCTATCCTCTGGTTACACAATCTCGCTATCTCCTACGATATGCTCGACTTTGCCAAGGCCAGATACAATCTCTTGGGGAATGGGGGTCATTGGTTCCCCGGTCAACAGGCAAAAGAGGTGGAAAAACTCGATTTAACTGCCTGTTTAGCCGCTAGTCCCCACGCTGATCAAATTCCTTATCTTCTCGCCGAAACTCATCGATTATTGTCGGGAGAGACGGTACAACGCTTAAGCAGTAGTTAAAATTCGATGCCGGGTTGCGCTTTCACTCCCTGTTGACGAAAGGGATGTTTAATTAACTTCATTTCCGTGACTAAATCCGCTATCTCGATTAATTCGGGTAAAGCTCCTCTACCAGTGAGAATAACGTGAGAATTAGCGGGTTTTCGGGCTAAACCAGCGATAACTTCCTGAATATCTAGATAACCGAATTTAAGGGCGATATTGATCTCATCGAGTAAAATTAATTGATATTGGGGATTTTCGAGAAAAGTTAGGGCTTTTTGCCATGCTTCTTCGGCTTTCTCTATATCTCTTTCTCTATCTTGGGTTTCCCAGGTGAAACCTTCCCCCATAGCATAAAACTCGATTTGTTCCCCCCAAACACTAAAAATCTTTTGTTCGGCAGGTTCCCAAGCACCTTTGATGAATTGTACCACCGCCACTTTGTAACCATGACCGAGGGAACGTAAAACCATACCGAGGGCTGCCGTGGTTTTTCCCTTACCATCGCCAGTATTAACGATAATTAAACCTTTTTCAGCGATTTTTTCGGCTAAACGTTCCTCTTGGATGACCTTGCGGCGCTGCATTTTTTCTTTGTATTGTTCGGGAGTGAGTTGCATTCAAGTCTGTCCAGTCAAATCAAGATAATTGTAACTCAAGGGGTTATTGATCGCCCTTTGCAGATTTTAACCGGCTAAATTGTCTGGGGATTGATGCCTAATTCTCGCAATTTTGCCGCTAATCTCGCCTTTGCTTGTCGTTCTTGTTGTTTTTCCAAAGAGGTTATCATACTTGAAAATACCAATTAGTAGCTGATAAAAATACAGCGGAGATTATCTGTGTCTTTTGTGGTAAAGGCAGCGGTCATGATTTTAGTTTATTTAAAAAAAGTCGAGTTCGTTTTCACCGTTCAACTACCAGCAGAGAAGACAGTGGTTGTCAGGGAATATCTCAATAAGTAGTCGTGCAAAATTAATTTCCTAGTCGAGACAGGAGACTCCGAGACAGGAGACGGGAGACGGGAGACGGGATACAGCTATTAGGGATCGGATTTGAGTTTTCAGTTCACTGTTTCCTCACACCAGAAGTCTGACGGAGTAAGCTAAGACGCATTTAAAGTGCTTATTCTTAAGATTAGCCGAATCTCCCTCAATCCCTTTACTGTTGCCTCTTGCAAGAGTGCCTCTTGCCTCGTCTCAACAAGCAATTTAAATTACGAACAGCTTAGTGGCTTAGATGTGTAATTAATTTTGCTTAGATACTTAAGTAGGTGGGTGGAATTAAATATAAAATAAACGTAGGTTGGGTTGAAGCATGAAACCCAACGCCCGCATGGGTTACGCTACCGCTAACCCATCCTACAAATAATTTTGCTTAGATACTTACCATAGTAATGCCAGCACCGCAAGAATGGCGATGGTTAAAATATCCCCCAGTTGGTGCAAGGGAGTCCGTTCTACCC
>NZ_CAIP01000278.1 GCF_000297435.1 Microcystis sp. T1-4
TATTTAATTCCACCCACCTACTTATATGAAGGACGTAATATCCTAGTTAGGGGAGCTTGGGGTATTGGTAAAACTGCTTTGATTTTTAATTTAATTAACCAGTTACAACAGGAAGTTAACCAATTAAATGAAAAAATGTTATTGCTTTATATTAGCAGTATTCCTGGGGAAAGTTCCACGGAATTTTATCGTGCTTTATTATTAGCTGTAGCCGATAGTTTAGCGGATAGTGATCAAGAATCAAGAGACATTGCTAATACGCTTTTAGGGTATTCTATCCAACGCAATAAAACCACTATCGAAGGGCAAGTTAAATTAGGCTTTTTATCCTTTGGAAGACGACAAGAAGTTCCTGCAAATTCAGTCACTCCCACAGATAAAATTGATCCCTATCCTTTACTCATTCGTTTATTAAATAGAGCCGAAGAAATTTATTCTCGTATTGTTATTGCCATTGATGATTTTGACAAAAAAGACCCCATTGTTGTCCAAACAATTTTAGAAAGTAGTTTAGATTTATTTCGGATGGGAAAACATCGAGGATTTATCATGACAGGAAGAGGCTTTACCGAGCTTCAAGAAGCAACCTTAAAAGCCCTTGGTATCTTTTCTGAAGATATTCCCCTTGAACCCATGAGTCAAGATGATTTACGTCACATTGCTATTAATTATCTTAATAGTGCCAGAAACGAACAGCGAAATGATACCTATCCTTTCACAGAGGAAGTCATCAATTTAATTACGGGTTACGCTCAAGGAATTCCTCGAGAACTGAATACTATCTGTGAAAAAGTATTACGGCAAGCTGCTTCAGCAGGATATGAAACTATTGATGAAACTGCTTTTTATTCAATTTGGCAAATCCTTCAAGAAAAATTTATTTATCGCTTAAGTCCTGAGTTTCGTCATTTATTATACGTTGCTCATCAAGCCGGTGGCATTAGTGAGAATATTTCTGATCAAACTTTGGATAAACTTGATGCTATAACCTTTGTTGCTCTCTTGCCCCAACTTAAATCGATGGAAGAACAAGGATTATTAATTCGTCAAGAAGATCAAAGCGGTTTTCGTTTTGTTCCTTCCCAATTATTTCAACCTAAGTTACTCCCTGAGTCTCAGTCTGAGTAAATAATAAATAGCTCCTTCGATGTACAGGGTGAGCGCATCTCAAACGCTATTAAGTAGGTAGGCGTTAAAAGTTGTCA
>NZ_CAIP01000277.1 GCF_000297435.1 Microcystis sp. T1-4
CCCTCATTTTATATTTAATTCCACCCACCTACTTAATCAGTATTTAATAGTCAGATTTAGTATTAAGTACCTAAGCAAAATTAATTACACATTTCGATAAAGCTTTTGCCTCTTGCCTTCGTTAAAACCACCCACTTAATAGGATAGTTACAGAACGTAAAAATTGGCTAATTCAGGAGTTATTATTATGCTAGACCAAATGATGAAGATGTTAGAAGGGCAACAAATAGGCCCCTATCGTCTTAATAAATTTCTCGGTGCGGGTGGTTTTGGGGGTGTATTTCATGCTAGTGAAATGGTCAGAAATACATCGGTCAAAGAAGTTGCCATTAAAGTTATCCCCGAAAGTAGCGATGATAAATTAATTGAGTTAACAAATTCCAGAAAGTTAGAACATCCTAATTTAATTAAGAGTTATGCGGTGGGGGAATTTACTTTTCTCAATACAGAGATGCTTTATTTAGTCATGGAATTGGCACAGGGTAGCCTAGAAAATCACATTGCCAAAGCCAGTTTGTCAGCGGATGAGATTACAAATATTACTGCTCAAGTCGCTCAGGGCTTAAATTATCTTCATCGACAAAATAAAGTGCATCGAGATTTAAAACCGGGTAATATCCTCAAGGTTAATCAACAATACAAGTTAGCAGATTTTGGCTTAATTAGAACCTTAAATAACAAAAGCCACACTCAAACAGTCCACAATACCGGTACAATTATTTATATGCCTCCCGAAGCCTTTAGGGGTGATATTTCCTCAGCTTGGGATCTGTGGTCATTAGGTATTATGTTAATCCAAATGACGACTAATCAATTTCCCTATAAGTTCAATAATGACAATAATCAATTAATGGTAAAGGTGATAAATTGTGAGCTACAAATCCCTAGTTTACCGAAAGAGTTTAAACCGATTATTGAAGGGTGTTTGCAAAAAGATAGAAGACAAAGATGGACTGCACAACAGGTTTTAAATGCCTTACAAGCACTCAAAAAGCCTGTTTCACCAATACCCCTAATTGCTTCACCCACTCCATTTACCGAAAACCTACCCAATCGAGTCACACTAGAGATGGTGAGCTTACCAGCAGGTGAGTTTCTCATGGGATCTCCTGACAGTGATCCCAATGCTTTGGATGATGAAAAGCCTCAACACCAAGTTAAAGTCAACAGTTTTGCGATTGGTAAATATCCTGTGACTCAGGCACAATATCAAGCAGTAATGGGAACCAATCCCTCTCGGTTTAAAAATTGGTTTAAAAATAATCCCCAAAATCCAGTAGAAAATGTTAACTGGAACGATGCTCAAGCCTTTTGTCAGAAATTGAGTCAAATAACCGGCAAAAGCTATCGCCTCCCCACAGAAGCGGAATGGGAATATGCTTGTCGTGCGGGGACTACTACTCGCTTTTATTTCGGTGATGATGCTAATCAGTTAGGAGATTACGCTTGGTATGACGGAAATTCTCAGAAGACAACTCATCCTGTGGGCCAGAAAAGGCCCAATGCTTGGGGACTCTATGACATGAGTGGCAATGTTCGGGAATGGTGCGAGGACAATTGGCATGATAGCTATGAGAATGCGCCAAGGGATGGCAGTGCTTGCCTGATAAGGGATAATCATTTTCAAATACTGCGGGGCGGTTCTTGGTGCGGCAATCCGAATCTCTGCCGTTCCGCTTTCCGCAACTACGACTACCGCCGCGTCAGCAGCTACTACTGCGGTTTTCGGGTGGTGTGCGGTGCTGGGAGGACTCTGTAACCCTTTTTCCCTTTTTTTCCCTTTTTACCCTTTTTCTCTTTTTCCCGCCTAGCGGCGGGTCGATTTTTTTTTTGAG
>NZ_CAIP01000276.1 GCF_000297435.1 Microcystis sp. T1-4
CGTAGCGACTGTCTTGATTGTCAAGGGGTAACTCAAAAAACAATCAAGGAGTTGCTGTCGAACCTAAAATCTCAAGCCAGAAAAAAGCGCAGCAAAAACTAAGTCGCTCAGGTTAAACCAAAGCAAGCGCAACCCTTGATCAGAGATAACAAAAAGTGTGAATCTCTAGGAACAAGGTGGTAAATTGTCAGCAAGCTGCCAAGGCTGATTTTGGCGAACCATTGCATTAAGAATAACTAAGATTTTCCGCACACAAGCAGTCAGAGCCAGTTTTTTTGATTTACCTCGTCCGACTAGGCGTTCGTAAAAAGTTTTAATCACCGGATTATGACGCATAGCTACCACCGCTCCCATGTAAAGAGTCGCCCGAATCTGAGCGCGACCTCCCTGAATCATTCGCTTACCTTTATGTTGACCACTATCATGATTAATCGGTGCGACACCGACTAAGCGAGAGATTTGTTTGGCGGTTAATTGACCGAGTTCTGGTAAGTCGGAGACGAGAGTAGTAGAAATTACTTGACCAATCCCCGGCACGGTTTTGAGTAAATTGACTTTCTCGAGCCATTGTTGGTTAGCTTGGGTCAATTCCTCAATTTCTTGATTGAGTTTTTCGAGGCAGTTATCGAGATACTCAAGATGGGCTTCGATATCGACCAAAGCTTTACCGC
>NZ_CAIP01000275.1 GCF_000297435.1 Microcystis sp. T1-4
TCGCCCCGCTCCCATCACCATAGATTTTGACATCATCAAGGTTCCACGAACTTACTGTCCAGACACCAGTGCTACCAACATTGAACCCGAAACGAATTTGAGTTGAGGCACTCTTGTGGGCGCTAATATCAAATTGTTGAGGTGTCCAAGCGTTATCTTGCACTCCTGGAGAACCTCCTGAACTCCAGAGATTGACCCAGCTAGAACCGTTGAAGATCTCAACTGTGTTCTGCATATAGGGAGTGTAGTCACTGTTGAGCCAACGGGCATATTCAAAGAACAACTGATTGGCCGTGCTGGTGTTGATGATCGGACTGGTTAAATAATAGAAGCCGTGCAAGGCTGTAGAGGCATTTCCCCCAATAACAACCCCAGCTACACCATTATCGGTTGTGGGAGTATTGTCCGTTCCGGGATCAGGGTTGCCATAATTTTGACCTGTAGAAGTTGTGGCAGCACCGATTTGCCATTCTGTCCCCAGAGTCCAACCCTTGCTGTTATTGGCAAAATCATCCCAGAAGTAGGTGTTAAA
>NZ_CAIP01000274.1 GCF_000297435.1 Microcystis sp. T1-4
TCCTTTTTTGGCTCTTCTAGGTTCTGTGTGATAAGTTTAATTGACATAGGATCGATCGATCTTTGTGTCCTTTGTGTCTTTGTGGTTCGTTCCACCCCCTCGCTAGGAGAAATGTATCTTAGAATACATTTTACCCACCAAAGCTGGGAGAGCCGAGATTATCGCCGTCAACCTCTCTATTCGTGAACTCAGAAGGCTAAAAGCGCAGTTTGGGGGTCGTCGATGGCGAAAGCTAAAAGGAGTCGGCTTAGTTCAATTTCCTAATGGAGAAATCCGCAAAGCTGAACTACACTGGTATGAGTCTCATGGTATTGGTCGGCGAAAAATGAAAGTTAAACGAGTTTTGGACTAAATATTTATGCAAACACCAGCATCTAACATTGAATTTGCTATCTGTATTACCGCTGAAGAAGGCGGAGATTTAGAGGTTTGTAAACTTTATCAAGTGTTACCTGATGCTGAAGCGCAAGAGGTGGGATGTTTGCGAGTGATTGACGAATCTGGTGAAGATTATTTGTATCCAGAAAATCATTTTGTCATAATAAAACTTCCTGAAACGGTACAAGTCCAGTTATTAGCAGTCCGCCCTTAAATAGCGAGTAAATTACCTGGGCGTTGCTGATAATAAACGACTTAAGCTGCAATACTGACCTTAGAAGTGATCGCCCTCTATAAATATAGCGTGAT
>NZ_CAIP01000273.1 GCF_000297435.1 Microcystis sp. T1-4
AACTGATAACTGACGGTTAAAGTCACTGACTTACTTTTAATTGCAAGCGCAAGTGAACGGGGGTAGAAGACTGGGGGAGAATAACTAATTCATAAAATCCCTCTTCGGGTAATTGACCGGACCATTGCCGATCGCTAGACTTATCTAAAAGGGTAATATTACCCGTGGGAGAGTAGAAAGATAGTAAAACTTCGCCTTCCGTCTCTAAATTTAAGTTTAACCGATCACTGGAACGCAATTTTATCGCATAGGCTTTTCCTTGTCCCTGGCTGAGAATTGCCTCGATAATCTCCTCCCCCCCCGCGTCTAAACTTTCGATCGCCCGGTAAGATAGGCCAGACTGTAAAGATTGTAACTGATTCCAGGCCAAACCACTCCACAGTTGACCCAGGCTGCCACCAAAATTTGGTCTTTCTGTCAATTCGGGAAATAGCTGAAAAAAAGCATTATCAGTGAGTAAATTAAGAACTCTACTGCTTAATCGTAACTGATTCACTTGTTCTCGCCATTTTTCTCGCTGTTGCTCGTTGTAGCTACCTAATGCTTCCCTAGTACCAGAATCGAGATGTTCTAAGCGATCGAGGATTTCTGCTGCTAGAATATCTCTTTGTTCCTGTTTCTGTTTTTCCTCTTTGATATCCCCATAGCGGAGGTTAAACAATTCATTGACGAGATTCTTAAAAAACCGACCATCAATTCCCAACTCTAGACGGCGCTTTCTCATCTCGGCTTTCCGTTGCCATGCCGTATCTGTGGCAGAATTAAAATTATTTTCCTCCGTGGCAAAAACGGGTTTAACGGTTTCGGGTTGATTGCTATGTTTAACCCACTGTTTCCCGATTAACCAGCCTATTGCCGCCGATAATAACATCAAAAGGCAAAAAATAGCGATTCTGCTGGAACAGCCGAGAAAAACGGGCGATTTATTCCGAGAATTAGCGGCCATTATCTCCTGAGACGATGTGGGGTTTTGATCTGTAAAGATGAGATTAACACATAAGTAGGTAGGCACAATTATTTGTAGGATGGGTTAGCGGTAGCGTAACCCATGCGGGCGTTGGGTTTTATGCTTCAACCCAACCTATGTTCATTTTATATTTAATTCCACCCACCTACTTAATAATAGGCTAGGACGCATTTTAAGCACCTATCCTGAGATTAGCTGAATCTCCCTCAATCCCTTTACTGTTGCCCTTTATTATTCCTAGCAGTTGACATCCTCA
>NZ_CAIP01000272.1 GCF_000297435.1 Microcystis sp. T1-4
TTTTTGGGTAGTCCCTTGAACAGAACTGGCGGTGCGGATATTTTAGTTTATTTGTACTAAATATTTTTCCCTATTTAATTTTTAATTTTTTATTCACTACTTCTCGATCGCTGGGTCGATTTTGGGGTATGGTTCCTTGAGAATCTATTTTCTGATCGGAAAGCCCTCATGTCTCGCCGCGCTGCTTTACAATCCTATTTACTGGTGCGTTTACTCCTAGCTCCCTTGATGTTATGGACGATCGTGACGGTGGTTTTTCTGCTGATGCGTGTTGCTCCTGGTGATCCCACGGATGCGATTTTAGGCAACCGCGCCCCTGAAAGTGCCAAAAATGCCCTAAGAGAACAGTTAGGACTGAATAAACCCCTATTTTTCCAGTACCTAGACTATATTTTCAATCTAATGCGCCTCAATTTAGGAGACTCTTTAACCAGTAAGGGGGTGACGGTATGGGAGATTATCGCTAAACATTTTCCAGCGACGGTGGAACTAACTTTTTATGGAATGCTGATTGCAGTGATAGTGGGAGTCGGATTGGGAATTATCACCGCTTCCCGTCCGAATACACCCTTAGATGCGGGGGGACGTTTATTTGGACTGATAACCTATTCCTTGCCGATTTTTTGGGTGGGAATGCTCTTACAGCTAATTTTTGCGGTACAGTTGCGCTGGTTTCCCTTGGGGACTCGTTTTCCTTTGAGTGAAACTCCCCCCCAGACAATTACGGGTTTATACACCCTTGATAGTCTGATGACTCTACAACTAGATAAGTTGCCTATAGCTTTGTATTATCTAGTCTTACCTAGTTTTACTCTCGGCATTCTTTTGAGTGGAATTTTTGAACGAATGGTGCGAGTTAATCTGAAACAAACTTTGCAAGCGGACTATGTAGATGCGGCAAAAGCGAGAGGAATACCAGAAAAAACGATTATGATCGCCCATGCGCTGAAAAATGCCCTAATTCCGGTAATTACTGTCTTAGGATTAACTTTTGCGGCTCTTTTAGGTGGTGCAGTCTTGACAGAAGTTACTTTTTCTTGGCCGGGTTTGGGAAATCAGTTATATCGGGCGATTTCTCTGCGTGATTACCCAACAGTGCAGGGATTAATGGCTTTTTTTGCGACAATAGTGGTTTTTGCCAGTATTTTGATCGATTTAATCAATGCTTACATTGATCCTCGCATCCGTTATTAATCAGGGAGAGGGAATTATGAATTATCAATTATGAAGTGGGGAGAGGGGAGAGGGTAATTCGAGCATTTGTACTAATACGATTTTTCTTTCATTCGTAGCAGCCATAACTGGGTGCATCTTATATTTGTGATTTTCTCTCACATATTGGTGAGCAGCAGAAGTTGTTCAAAGAGGGCGAATGCAATCATTGGTGTCAACTTAAGGGAAGAGGTTCCCATATTTGTCGATGGAGAGCCTCTTTCTCTCGATGTCGCTGACGTTCAGCTTTAATAGATCTCTTGCATAAGTCTAGACAAAATAGGATAAAATAGTCCAAGAGTTAAGATTGAAAGATGAATTACGAACAAGTAAAAACTTTAAAGCCAACAGAGTTCAAACGCTTGTGTGGCGTGTATCCAGATACATTTAAGGATATGGTAACAGTCCTAAAGGCAGAAAAAGTTTGGCAAAAAAAGACAGGTAGACCTAGCAAATTGAGTACGGAAGACCAACTACTAATAACATTAGAATATTGGCGAGAATATCGCACCTATTTTCATCTGGGAAATAGTTGGGGTGTTAACGAATCAACGGCGTATAGAATTGTTAGGAAAGTAGAGAATATTCTCATCAAATCAGGTCTGTTTAATCTACCTGGAAAAAAAGCCCTATTAGAAAGTAATAGTGAAATAGAAGTAATAGTGGTGGATGTGTCAGAACAGGAGATAGAAAGACCCAAAAAAAAACAGAAATCATGCTATAGTGGCAAGCAGGGG
>NZ_CAIP01000271.1 GCF_000297435.1 Microcystis sp. T1-4
TCGAGTGCAGTGATTTGTTAGATGATCGCTTCTCGATTATTTAACCAACGCTGAAATGATTTTTGACTTTCCCCTGATGGTTGGCCAAGAATTAAGTTTTTAACACTAATGTCTTCATCTAGTTGATTCCAGTGGATTCCATTGCCACCGGCGATAAAACGATAGTCATTACGCTCCTCAGTTGAGCCATGCTGAAGACGGGGATACCATGCCAGGGGAACAGATAGGGTGCGTCCGTCAGATAAATCTACAGTAAGCGCATCATCTGTGATGGCTAATTGCTGAATAGCGAGGGTTTCAAATAGCTCAGTCGTTAAAGAAATCATGCCAGCCTGCTAACAATTGCTCTTGGTTTTCTTGCACAAGTTTTTGAATGCGGTTAATTTCAGTGCGGTTAAATCCTCGGTTACTTTGAAGGCGCACCGGCTGAAGCCAGAATTTAGCAATCTCTCGATCTCGTTCAACATGGATGTGCGGTGGCTCATTGCGATCGCCTGCATAGCAAAAGAATCGGTATGAACCAACGGTTAACAGCGTCGGCATTCAAAGGTTTTGCTCTAAATATCTCAAACATAGCTGAATGCCGGGCTGACTGTCAATCTGTGAACATTTCCCTCTAGGTCAAAGGCTGTTTAGGGTCGAGAACAATCAAATGTTAGCACTCGCACCAACGGATCTGCATCAGAAGCCGCCACATCAACAATTTGATTCTGACGGTTTCAGATCACAGAGGCCCTGTATATTTCAAAAACGACTTCGCTCCCCTCACCTAATCTACCAATGTCGCAGTAGTGCCAGGGTAAACCAAAAAATCAATGACCATGGTGTGTTCCCCAAAATCGATCGCTGCAGCGGTAGGACTCGCATCAGGGAACGCACCTACCAGATCTGCACTACGTTTTTGGAGTAGTGCCATTCTTTTGCTTGCTCCTCACGAAGACTGTCTTATTTTTTCGCTGAATCTCGAATAAGTCAATAGCCTCGAACAGGCCACTCAACTTTGCATATCCGTAGTTGCGTGGGTCAAAAGATGTCTGATTTGCTATGTGTCCGCCAATCTCTGCCAAATTCGACCAACCATCATCGTCTAGAGTGCTAGAAACAGCGCCCCTCAATAAACTGATTAATTTGGTGTCTTGCTTCAACTCTTTACCAGTTTTCTTCACACTTGCAGAAACTTTGGAAGTCTCCTCAGAATTTACTGCTTGATCAATAGTTTCTAGGTATAAAAATGTTGAACACGCATAAACAAAAGGCAATGGTGTTTTCTTCTCGCCAAATCCATAGACTTTTAAGCCATTTGTCAAAATTCGCATCACTAAAGGAGTAAAGTCACAATCGCTCGACACGATTGCAAAAGCATCCAACTGTTGTGTATACAGCAAATCCATTGCATCAATAATCATTGCAGCATCAGTAGCATTTTTGCCCTTCGTATAGTCGAACTGTTGGACGGGGCGAATAGCGTATTCGTGCAAACACTCCTCCCAAGCTTTCAGCGCAGGACTTTTCCAGTTTCCGTAAGCCTTACGAATATTGGCAACTCCATACTTTGCAATTTCAGAGACGATCGCCTCAATTTTTGATGCAGGGGCGTTGTCTGCATCAATCAGCAGTGCAATTTTTGATTCTGATTGACGCCA
>NZ_CAIP01000270.1 GCF_000297435.1 Microcystis sp. T1-4
AATCAGATTGGTAATCCCTTACCCATTATCGGGTCATCAGACAATGATATTCTCAGTGGTACTCTGGACAATGATATTCTAATTGGTGGCTTAGGTAATGATACCCTAACAGGGGGTGCGGGTGGCGATCGCTTCACCTTCAATAACCGCAATGAAGGGATTGACACAATTACTGATTTTCTCTCCAGTCAGGGGGATAAAATTGCTCTCTCTGCTGCGGGTTTTGGCGGTGGTTTAGCCGCAGGAGTTGCGATTACATCTGCTCAATTTGTGTTAGGAACAACTGCATTAAATGCCAGCAATCGCTTTATTTATAATACAATCACTGGAGGATTATTCTTTGATGGGGACGGGACAGGTACACTAGTAGCCATTCAAATTGTAACTCTTAGTTCTAAACCCACTATTTCTGCCTCTGATATACTTGTATTAGTTTAAGGTTAATTATCTGTCCTCTGTAGTTTTTATTATATAAAACAAGAGGTATTGTAGTGGATTGTTTCAGCTAATTTGGTGCAATAGATTCTCCCGATTCCTCCTCCTCAAACACAGGAT
>NZ_CAIP01000269.1 GCF_000297435.1 Microcystis sp. T1-4
CAAAAACCCCCTTTTTTCGGGGGGTTTTTGCTTGTTGACGGTTTTGACTTGGATGAAGGCGAATAGGAACCGTGCCGGAAACGAGATTCTAGCGCCATAGCATCCCGGATGGGGTTGACGGGCTTGCTTTAGCGCGCTATGCTGGCCCGTAGGGTTTTTTAGATTCCTTCTATTTCTCGGAAAACCCTAATTTCGATTACTTTTCCTGAATCCTTACGAGTCAATTTTTTTTCAATAGGAGATTTACCGATGTTAACTTACAAAACATTAGGTCAAGAGAAATACAAAACCCTAGTGGTTGAAGCTTATTAAATTTGAAAACAATATACAAAATAGTTATAAGGTGCAGGGAGTTCACCTAATTCTAATAATCAGACTGAACCAGTGCCAACTAACTTTAAACTAATTTGAAATTTTAAACAACTTTGATAGAGGAAACTACAATGACCTTGACCTTTGATAAATTAACCCCGGAATTAATTACCAATCTTTACCTGTACGGACAAATCGAAACGCCAACAAATCTCGTTGACGATAAGCTGATTCGACCAAAACAGATTTCGTACCTCCCAATCAGTAGAACTCTTGCAAATTAATTATATGTTATAATGATGGTTT
>NZ_CAIP01000268.1 GCF_000297435.1 Microcystis sp. T1-4
GACTTAATCCGTTCTTCTAATGATGAATGGACTCGTCAACAAGCAGTAAAGAGTTTAGTGAAAATTGGACAGGGTAATGAAACAGCAATAATAGGCTTAAGTGAATTAATTCGTTCTTCTAAGGATAAAAGGACTTGTTGGTTAGCAGCAGCAGCATTAGGCAAAATTGACCCCGGTAATAAAATAGTAGCTTTGGCCTTGACAGATTTAATCCGTTCTCCTAGCGTTATTGTCCAGCTATCTATTTTCTTCAGTAAAACAATTCCAGCCTTAAAAGACTTGATCTATGATTCTGAAAATGAAGATACTCGCAGAGAAGCGGCAGAGAGGTTAGGGGAAATAGATCCAGGCAATGGAGTAGCAATAACAACCTTATGCAATCTTATTCGTTTCTCTGATAAGAAACATATTCGTAGGCAAGCAGCAGAGAGTTTAGGAAAAATTGGACAGGGTAATGAAACAGCGATTGCTTCTTTAATATACTTAATTAGTTCTTCTAATGATGAATGGACTCGTAAGCAAGCAGCAGAGAGTTTAGAGAAAATTAACTATCGTAAACGAACATTGATTAATCCTTCAGATAGAGGCGTACGCTATTACCATGATCATGTTTCTTATGAGAGCATCTTAAGTGAAACTATTCAGCAAGCAGCAGAGAGTTTAGGAAAAATTGGACAGGGCAATGAAACAGCGATTTTAGCCTTAATAGATTTAATTCGTTCTTCTAAGGATGAATGGATTTGTAGACAAGCAGCAAAGAGTTTAGAAAAAATTGGACAGGGCAATGAAACAGCAATTTTAGCCTTAGTAGATTTGATACATTCTTCTAATTGGAAGCAAGCTTTAGAGAGCTTAGAGAAAATTGGACAGGGCAATGAAACAGCAATTTTAGCCTTAGTAGATTTGATACATTCTTCTAACAATAAGTTTACTCTTATAGGTGTGGCAGAGAGTTTAGGAGAAATGGTGCAAAAAGAACAAATGCCAAGAGTGGTGACAGCCCTCAAAGATGCCCTATCTGATTGGAATTGGTATCAAAATCGTAATTTATACCAAATTATACACAAAATTCTCTGGAAATGCGCCCAAACCCTATCTTATCCCGAATTTTACCAAGCATGGCACGCTACCACCACCCCAGAAACCACCCCCATCGGTGACACTCCCACCAGTCAACAGCTTAACCTGCAACATCTCCCCGACTTACTCCCCTCTGAGTACCTTTACCTTAACCCCGAAACCCTCAACCACTATAATACATCTGAACTCAGTCAAGAACTCTGTAACCTTATTTGCCACAAGCTGCAACAATATCCCATCCCCGAAGCCAACAACATCCCCCAACTCAAACGCCATCTTATCCCCCTAATCGCCCAAAATGCCCAATTAACTCTCATTTTCGGAGAAAGTGACCCTAGTGACACCCTTTTATCCCTCTGTCAACAACTTAACCCGACTATTCCCATCGCATGGATTACCGAAAACCCCATTGCTAACCTACAAACCTTCTCACCCAACCAACCCAACCTAATCGAAGTGATCTTAAACTGGAAAAATCGGTAAACACCTCTGAATTATCCCAAGAATTGGGGATTCCCTTGGTTAAAGATTGTGAGGAATTGTTAGGGCAAATTCAGGTTACATTAGAAGAAGATTAGAAATCCAATCAAAATGAGGAACAGTGAATTATGAATATCAAAGATTATCCTTTTGCTCAAGACTTGATTACAGATAATCAAGGTCAGATACAGCAAGTTATTATTAACTTTGAAGACTATCAACAAATGATAGAAGCTTATGAAGATACTGGACTCTATTGCGCCATGATAGACGTTAAAGATGAAACTCCCTTGACTTTGGAGGAAGCATTAATTGAATTAGAAAAAGAATGAAAATCAACTATCTTCCTACTTTTATCAAGGATCTTAAAGATTTAAAAAGTACCTCCCCTTACTCAGTCATAAAAAACCTTGTCTTTACTGATATTTTAGCAGTTAAGCAGCTAAGCGAAATTAACAACCTTAAAAAATTAAAAGGAGAATGTAATGCCTATCGTATCCGAATTGGTGACTATAGAATTGTTTTTTTTGTTGAAGAAGATACAATTACATTTGCTCGTGTTCTTCATCGTCGAGAATTCTATCGTTATTTCCCGTAAAATTTCGGTAGATAAAGAATCATTGAAAAGCCTTTGTCGAAATAGCCCACAAAATGAATCACTGCGATTGCGCTCTCAACTACTGCCAACAAGCGCTTGAATTATGCCAAGAACTGGGGATTACCTTGGTTAAAGATTGTGAGGAACTGTTAGGGCAAATTCAGGGAAACTTAGGAGAAGCCAACAAATAAAATGAAACTTCCCAATGCCGATCAAGCCAACCTAGGAGACAAACTTGAACGTTACTGCCTCAATCCTGAGCATTCAAAAGGAAAACATAAAGCCTTGCTTTTCAAACAAAGATTAGGGATTACCTTAGCTAATAAAGAAATACTAGAAAATGCTCTTAAAAAAGCAGTAATGGAAGGAGAAGCCGAACTTTATAAAATCGATCAATATGGCACTCACTATGATCTGAAATTTAACCTCTGTACCGACATCGGAGAATCCTTAATTTTAAGTTGCTGGATTGTCCAAATAACTGAAAATTTTCCTCGTCTTACTAATGTCTATCCCATTAATTAACTAGCCCATGATGAACACCATTCAAGAATACGATCTCGTTGCCCTAACGGAAGATGTTACGGCTACTCACAAAACGACCCATCAGCCCATCCTTCTGCGTCGCGGACAAATGGGAACTGTTTTAATGTCTTTTAATCAGCAAGCTTTTCTGATTGATTTTACCGATCAAAACGGCCAAACCTTTGCGATGGAAACCGTTGATCACTCAAAACTTCTACGGCTGATCAGTGAACCTGAATTAGTCTCAGTCTAAGATAAAACTTTCGCCAACTTTTAGATAGAACTCTTTATCTTGCTATTCGGGAAAAAACTTTCAACAGCTTATTTCATCAAGAAATTGGTCAAATACTCCTTGAAGAAAAAACACTAAGACTAATTATCTTTAACCCTGACAATGAGGTAATCACCCAATGGATAAACTCAACCATTACCGCAAAATTATTCATCAGATTCTTGTCCCCTATAGCCAAATTATTTATAACAATGCGGACATTCAAAATCGTCTAGCTTTTGATCCTCAGAATGATCAATATCTCGTCATTTCAGAAGGTTGGCAACAGAATCAGCGTTATCATGATTGTCTGATTCATTTAGAAATTATTAACGAGAAAATTTGGGTACAATGTGACAACACCGAAGACGGTATCACCAAAGAATTACTAAGCGCAGGCATTGCTAAAGAAGATATTGTTTTGGGATTCCATGAACCTAAAATACGTCAATATACAGGCTTCGCTGTCGCTTAACTTTCAAATATGATGGACAATTCTCAAAACCGCAATCACCCACCAAATGAATCACTATTAGAAGAAGATTAGAAACTCTTGATAACCCAAGTCAGCCATGAAAATCACCTACTTTCAAGATACGGATACTCTATACCTAGAGTTCAATAACAATCCCATTGTCGAGACTCAAGAAATCAATGAAAATACCTTAGTTGATCTTGATCAGCAGGGGAATATTTGTGCAATCACCTTGGAACACGCCAAAAGCTTAACGGATCTGAATGCTTTTTCCCTCGAAACTATTGTCGCGCCTCAATTAGCATCAAGTTTATAAGAGTTGTCATAATAAAATTATTCTATAAACCTTGACGTGATATAATATATATGACATTTGGGCGCAGATTACTTGTGACCCTATAATCGGACAAATTCGTTATTATCAATGACAACAACTTTAATCAATCACATTGAAATTACCCCAGAAACTTGTGGCGGTAAACCGCGCATCGCAGGTCATCGCATCAAAGTCCAAGATGTCGTTATTTGGCACGAACGCCTGGGAATGTCACCCGATGAAATTGTTTATCATTATCCCAGCATTACTTTAGCTGATGTTTACGCGGCCCTTTCTTACTATCACGATCACCTTGAAGAAATTAGACAACAAATCACAGATGATGATACCTTTGCCAAGGAAATGCAAGCTAAAACACCTTCTCTAGTCCAAGAAAAACTAAAAAAAATGAATGGGCAATAAAATTAAATTTCACCTTGATGAAAATGTAAGCTATAGCATTGCTCTTGGATTGCGCCAGCGATGCCTTGATGTTACTACCACTCCAGAAGAAAATTTATTGGGGGTATCTGATGAAGTACAATTGCAATTTGCTTTATCCAATGGTCGCGTGATTTTTACTCAAGATACTGATTTTTTAAGAATCAATCAATCATCTATAACTCATGCAGGAATTGCTTACTGTCCCCAACAAAGTAAATCTATTGGTCAAATAATTCGAGGACTACTCTTAATCTGGGAAATTCTTGAACCCGAAGAAATGTATAATCACATAGAGTTTATATAGAACCGCATGAAAAAGTGAATTAGTATTTGGCAGATCGATAAAAATAATCAAAAAGCTAATTTTGTTACTCTTTACTACGATAAAATTAAGGAGTATGAATAATGCAAACCGTCCAACTTTTTCAACAAGTCAAATTATGTAGAGATGTCCCCGACACTATTTTTTAAAAAGGCGATTAAGGGACGATTCTAGAATTATTACCTCCTAACAAACAACAACCAGAAGCAGGTTATCTCCTAGAAATGTTTGACAATAACGATTAAATCCCTTGACTTAACGCAAAAACAACAATTATTAGAAATACTAGAACAACAAATTTTTCAAGCAGAAGGGCTCTTCTAGGTTCTGTGTGATAAGTTTAACTTATATAGGATCGATCAATCTTTGTGTCCTTTGTGTCTTTGTGGTTCCTTCCACTCGCTCGCTAGGAAGAATGTATCTTAGAATACATTTTGCCCACCAAACCTAAGAGAGCCGCAGAAGAAACTTCCTATCAAGACGACGAGGAAACCTTAGCAGAACTTCAACAAGTTCGGGATGAATATCAATCAGGCGACTATGTGACCCTTGAACAATACTTGAGCAAGGATTAAATCACAATGGATTATAGTATTAAAATCTCTAAATCTGTACAAAAACAGATTGATAACTTACCTAATCCCATCAAAAGTCGTATTCTTGAAAAAATCAAAGATTTATCAATAGAACCGCGTCCCTCTGGTGTAGTTGAATTAAAAAATTCTGATTATGAATACCGTTTGCGTGTTGGTGACTATCGAGTTCGCTATGAAATTGATGACCCAAAACAGGCAATACTCATCTTGCAATGTAAACATCGAAAAGATGTCTATCGCTAATAATTTAGAAACATTGCGCTACTTCAAATCCGAATTGGTGTTTCTCGCCGAAATCGCTCACAAAACCAATCGCCCTGAACTTGCCCTCAACTACTGCCAACAAGCGCTTGAATTATGCCAAGAATTGGGGATTACCTTGGTTAAAGAGTGTGAGTAATTGTCAGGGCAAATTCAGGGAAACTTAGGAGAATCCGACAAATAAAATGAAACTTCCCAACGCCAATCGAGCTGGGAGGGGGACAAGCC
>NZ_CAIP01000267.1 GCF_000297435.1 Microcystis sp. T1-4
GTACCTAGGCAAAATTAATTACATACTCGCCTCCAAAATTGTCCAGCACTTTTTTAACGTAAGCGAGGAGGCTCTTTCGGTCTTTATAGGCGCTAAATTCAATCCATTCATATTTTAAAAATCTCCATAATATTTCAATTAAATTTAAATGAGGTGAATAAGTGGGCAACCAAAATATTTTCAAATTTTTCTTTTCCCATTCCTCAAGTTTCTCCATAAATGCCTCGCTGGTATGAATGGAAGCTTGGTCAATTATTATGACAGTTTTTTTCTGTATATTTTGGCAATATTTATCCAGAAAATTAATAACTATCTCGCTAGTAACCGTTCCGACCTGTGTCTCATAAAATAATTGATTATCTCGTTTCATTATTCCTAAAATATTTAGTCTTTTACCTTCAATTGGTGGTAACTTTATCGTGGTTTTTTCTTCTTGCCAAGCGTCAGGAATACAAGGCTTTGAATCCCATCCCATTTCATCCAAATATCCTATCTCAATCTCTCCTCTTTTTTCCTGTTTTTTTAGTTCTTCTAAAATAGGTAGTTTGACCTCAAGCTCCCACTCATCAGGGGTTTTGGCGACCCCTCTTCTCACCCTTTTCCACCTCATGTTGATTTTTTTTATGAGTCTTTTTATCGTGTCTTTGCTTACGGTTAATTTCCATTCTTCTACAATTTTTATCTGGATTTTTTTTAAGCTTTTCGGTTCTTCTTTTACCCAGTCAATAACTTGTTGACCTTGTGCTTCTGTCAATTTAGGTTTTCTCCCTCTTCCTCGACGATTATAAAAACCAATTAGTTTTCTATCTTCCC
>NZ_CAIP01000266.1 GCF_000297435.1 Microcystis sp. T1-4
GTGATTGAGAGAGAGTCCGAGCCTAATTTAACAACTTTTGTTGTACTATCAACCTGTACGCCTACTTTAGGATTTGCAGTGGAAAAGTCAAGAGTATCTTTTCCATCAACAGCATCAAGGGTTACTCCTTGAGGAATTGACTGGATTTTTACAATATCATCCTTCTTAGTAAATTTAAGGGTTTCAATGCTAGATAAATTGTCTGTGTCAGAGCCGACTTTTACTGTTCCACTTATTCCTGTTAGTTTGGGGTCAGCATTTAAGGTTAAAGTTAAAATAATTGGAGTTGATTCTGAACTATAGTCAACGGTATCATTGCCTAAACCGCCGTCTAGAGCATCATTACCGCCTCCCCCATTTAGTATATCGTTTCCTTCGCCACCAAATAGTCTGTCGTCAAAACCAAAACCCAAAAGTTCATCATTTCCACTCGCCCCGATTAAGACTACACCGTTTTTATAGTATTCAAATAACTTGGGATAAGCCAATTTATTAAGAGTACCCAAGGCAGACAATTTATCGTTGCCTTGTGTACCGTAAATTATAGGCTTTTCTTCCTTGTCAAGAAATTTGGTGATACCTTGACTAAATAAATTTTCGGATATTCTGTCTATCCCAAATTTTAGTCCCAAGTAGGCCGCTGGTTTTGCACCCAATAATGGTATTTCCCAGCTAGATATTTTTTTAATCTCTCTATCGAATGAAGCTTTGTTGTATGGTTCTGTTTTTTTACTTAGAAAACCAGTAAAATTAATGAATACTGTTCGACCAATCCTTGACGGATCAACAAGAGGCTCTAAAATAATCCGATTACCAATCCATGCTACTATCCCACCACCATCAAAATCAAAATTGTCTTGAAAAGGTTCAACATAAAAGTTTTGAATTTCTCTAGTACCGTCCGCCTTAACAACAAACTTTGCACTATCAGAAATTTTGAATCTCTGACTGTTATAAATATAAACTCTTTCCGCGTAATCATCTACCTGATCTCGATAGTCGAGATGCCTCATGTTCCACCCATAATCATTGCTTAAACCAAAATGGGTGGCAAGTCCTTCCTTGTTCCAACCGTCATCGGGCATTTTGGGTAATGTAGATACACTAAAAAATTTTTTGACAAGCTCAAACTGCGCTCCCACGGCAAATCGTCCAGGCCCAGCCTTTTCATCCATAAATTTCTGGACATACT
>NZ_CAIP01000265.1 GCF_000297435.1 Microcystis sp. T1-4
CTCTTCTGGTTTTCGTGTGTTAATTTTTGTTATGAATTAAAGCAAGCAAACAGCTTAAGTCGAAGATGTTCAAAATTGGTAAATCCATAACTTATTCTTTTAATAAGCTTTATTTTGGTATTCATTCCCTCAATTAATCCGTTGGTTGTATGATTTTCAAAGTAATTACAAATACCAGGCAAATGCTTCTGGATCATACTGGCACTACTTTGATATAATATTCCGCCTATTCTTATCCATTTTTCCAATTTTCTCTCAGCACCTCTGAACGTTCTACACCCTTGATAAATTTGTCTAATTTCTTCTTTCATTTCGTAGGCTATTCCCAAGCAGGGATGTTCTTTTAAGATAACTTCTAGTTGTTGTTTTTGCTCGTCCTTTAAGTCCTCTTTATTCTTCCATAATAAATGAGGTAATCCTTTTTCATGCACCCCCATTAACTTTCTCAATTTATTAAGCTCGTCATTGATGATATCCATTACATGAAAACGGTCATAGATGATTTTAGCATTGGGAAATAATTCCTTGATCACTGCTGTAAATCCTGACCACATATCGACGCTCACTTCTTTCACTTTCTCCCGAATTGCTTCTGGTTGTGCTTTTAAGGCTTCCATTAATTCTTCTTGCTTATGTCCTTTAATCACATCTAGTAAAATTTTTTTTGTCCAGATCTACGACCGTTGTTATGAAATCTTTATGTCCTTTTAAGTTACTAAATTCATCCAAGCTTATTCGTTCTGGTGCTTCCCACTCTTCCTTTTCTAGTTCTTTAGCACAGTGATTAAATATTAACTCAACTTCTTCCCATCCTAACCCTTCTTCTCGACTTATTTCTTCGATGCTACAATTTTTTACTCTCTCATAAATCATCGATTCATAGCGAATTGTATGATGCTGTCTTAATCTCATAAAACTCAGTCTTTCGCTGATATACTTTTGACACTTTTGACAATGAAACTGGCGGCGTGGTACTTCTAAATATACCGGATTGCCTAATATTGACAAATCTCTGACTAGATTATACTCTGTCTGATTGATTCTGTCCAAGGTTTGATGGCAATTCGGACATTCAATTGTTTCATTTAAAAGAGCGAGCTTTAGGAAAATTGTCTGAGCAATTTTTTGATAATTGACCACTGTTACATTTGGTAAATCGAGGAGTTGATCAAAATTTATCCACATAACCCACCTCCTGTTCTGTGTTACTATTATACCATGCTCACACAGAACCTAGAAGAGCCTGATTGGCTCTTCTCGACTTTGTGTGATAATTTTTGCTTATGGAATCGTGAAATGCTTACTAGGCAACACTTTTAGGACTATTTTATGGAAAAACCCATCAGTATAGACCTCATTTCCACACAGAAACCAGAAGAGCCGATGATTTCCTGACCTAAGATCACATTTTATTCTTTTTTCCACTTCAATCTAAGAATTGAGAAAAAAGCAAAACCTTATATTAA
>NZ_CAIP01000264.1 GCF_000297435.1 Microcystis sp. T1-4
GAGTGGTGGTCATGGTTGGATAATTTCTGTATGTATTAGGTTGTCAAGGTTCGTTGTTTGACATGAGTTAATACTATCGGCTTTTTATAGTTATGTAAAGGGGTTTTAAGGAATATTTTTTTATCAATGTCATAACTTTTACTTATATAATTGATGTTCAGGTAAACTAGAAGCAGACAAATTCTGCAAAAATAAGCAATGATACCCGAAATTACCGCAAAACTATTGGAAGCGAAGAAGGAAAAAGGCCTGAGTTTCGCTGACCTAGAAGCGATTCTAGGACGAGATGAGGTGTGGATTGCCGCTGTTTTTTACCGGCAAGCGAGCGCCTCCCTAGAAGAAGCAACGAAAATTGTGGCAGCTTTGGGACTGGGAACCGAAATCGTCGCATCCTTAACCGAGTATCCTGTCAAGGGATTGGGTCCTGTTGTCCCCACCGACCCCCTGATTTATCGTTTCTACGAGATCATGCAGGTGTATGGAATGCCACTAAAATCGGTGATTCATGAAAAATTCGGCGATGGCATTATGAGTGCGATCGATTTTACCCTCGACGTGGATAAGGAGGAAGACCCTAAAGGCGATCGCGTTAAAATTACTATGTCGGGTAAGTTTTTATCCTATAAGAAGTGGTGAGTCCGGCCAAAGTCAACGGTAAGGAATTTCTATTCCTTGCCGCTCTTGCTATTTTTCTTAACAAAACTTAACAATTGACGGCAAAATTTTGCTTGCTTTTTTTTGCAGATTTTGGGACAATATTTTTAAAAGAGTTTATTAATAATGGAAATCTAGGGACTTAGGCATAAACAAAACAATCCCATTATAAGAAAATCATAACCCAAGCCGCCGCAAAAGTCAAGGGATCACTCCTAATTATGCTGTGAAACTTCTAATTTCTTGAGAGGTGAGGGTTTGGGGAATTATGAATTATGAATTATGAATTGGGGAGTAGGGAAGTGGGGAAGTGAAGCATTTGGCTGAAATTTCCCCAAACCCCTAAATCCCTAGGGAGCATC
>NZ_CAIP01000263.1 GCF_000297435.1 Microcystis sp. T1-4
GATTAGAGCCATGACCAGAGAAAGCCAAAAACTTTACGAGCTAAACGTAGTCAAGCTATTTCGTGATGCAGGAGGATTGAGCCACTACGCAGAACTGCACGTGCCAGATCACCTGGAAAGACCCGATATCATAGCAAGAATTGATTCTATTACGATTGGAATCGAAATCAGGAATCTATTCAATGACGAGAAAGAGGGGTCTGGCAGTCGCGACCGTAAGCGTCGTGGCATATATGAATCTGTAGTTAAAACTTGTTCCCACATTCATTCAAGGCGTAGCGACAAATGGATTGATGTCCAGGTATCCTTTAGCAGTTATCGTGATGCTGACCTGATCGCAAGGCGAGAAAGAAAAATAGCTGAGATGCTAGTGAAATTGGTTGAGAAGTATGATCCTAAAATTGGAGATTATTTCACCTTGCGTGCTGAAAAGTTGTGGGGGCCGGATTGGCCTGAAGAAATCGACTATGTTCGCGTAATGCGACTTGAAGGGGATCACCCCCCTCATTGGAGTTACATATATAGCTTTTGGGTCGGTGAAACAACAGACGAACTAATACAGAATGCGCTTGACGACAAAGAACGGAATATTCTGAAATGGCGTGATGGATTTGATGAGGCATTGCTTTTACTTGTCTTAGATGGCAGCGTCGGCGCAAGTATGCTTCGCCCGCATGAGCAGTTGATGAATAATGAGTATCTAAGCTCTTTTGATCGAGCCTGCGTCATGGAGTTCGATGGGAAGAGTTACAGAGAACTGCGTCTGCGAAGAGCTAAGGTATAACGCACTGCGATCGCAATCTTGTAGGGTGCGTTCCCCAAATGCAACTTCTACCGCTCCACCAATAGATTTTTGGGGAACGCACCATGCACATTGATTGAAACTGTGAGTCTAAGTGCGATGCAGCCTTTGTGGTCCCAGTTGAG
>NZ_CAIP01000262.1 GCF_000297435.1 Microcystis sp. T1-4
GGAAGTTATCGTATTAAGAAGCCTAAACTTTCTCAAGAAGCAATCGAATTTTTACATGATAAAAGACACAATCTTCATGAATTTAGAAGAATATACGGCGATGAATTTATTGTTGGTTTTAGAACAGGCTCTGAATACACAGCACTCATAGAGATTGAATACGCTGAGAAAAGTAAACAAGAACTAAACGCCTTTGCAATAATAAGTTTTTTGCAATCAATATTTGCGGGTATAGGAGGAGGAGTTGGATTTAATTGGGAAGGCGAAACTAAGGAATACTTTAAAAATACTAAAACAACAATTTCCTGTTTCAGGAGAGGAGTTTCAGTGGGCAATACAGTTTTTACTATTGAACAACTGATCAAAGATTTTACGGATTTTCAAGATAAGTTAAAACAACAAGGAGGCGGGGTTGAATATATATCACTTTTTGCAGATTACGATCAATTAATTGATACTAGAAACTATAGAATTTTAAGCCCAGAATTAATTGAATTAAAACGAAAGTTAAAAACTCTACGAGCTATTAAGACACAAAAACAAATTAAAATACTTGCCTGTGAAAATCAATTAAGATTCGGGGGTTCTAATTCTTCAGATTTACCTCAACAGATTATAGAATTAGAGGATTCAGTTAGTAAAATACAAGATTTTATCAGAAGATGTGAAATAGAACCTGAATTAATTAGTTCACGAGAATATAGAAAAATTATAAAAAGTGATTGATCATCAGTTAATAATGTTCATAAGCCTTTAATATTTTAAAAATTTTAGCTGTCTTATCAAGACGATAAACTAATCTATGTTGAATATTAAGGTGTCTTGAATATTTTCCTTTTAAGTCACCTACCAGTTTCTCAAATGGTGGTTGAAAAATATCTTTTTCAAGCTGTTTTAATAACATTAAAACTTTATCTTTTAATATGACTTTAGCCATAATTATCTCTCTCCTTACGGAAATTTTTCAATATCAAGATCAAATCACTATTACCGGTAATCGTGTGGTGGTGGAATTAGGCAATCGCATCGCTTATCTCAAGGATGGGGTTAAGGGAATTAATCAGAAAACTGGGGCGCAATTGTATAGTCAGATCTTAACTTGGAAAATGTCGGAAAAAATTGTCGAGGCCGAGGGGAATATTATCTATGAACAACAGGAACCAAAATTTAATCTCACCGGCGATAAAGCGATCGGCACTTTAGAAGATAATAACATTGTTGTTAGTAGTAGCTCCCCCGATCGAGTTGTCACCGAGATTTATCCCCGTTAACAGGGAAAACTGGCCAAAAAAAACTCTCCCCA
>NZ_CAIP01000261.1 GCF_000297435.1 Microcystis sp. T1-4
AGCAGCCATATTATTCTGTTGGCGGAATAATATGGCTGCTTGTTGTAGATCAATTTTTGCTTTTTCGGTTTGTTTTAATATGGCATATAAATCACCACGACTACGGATTATAGTAATCATAGCAATTATCGTCGATTGGGTTGACCCAAGGAAACCCAAAAAAAAGAATTCAGACAGATTTAGGTTTTGGGTGTTGGGTTTCGCTTTACCTGAGAATTGAGAGGTTTTCCTTAACATATTTATTCGCTCAACCCAACCTACGAAACTACTGATTAACATAATTTTTTAGTTCAGGATGTGCTAATAATTTTTGAACATCAGCAAAAATTTTGTTTGTCCGTAAAATCTTTTTGAGGAAATCAATATTGGCAAGTTGAGAATTAATACTTAAAGCACTTTCAGCGAGTTTTAATGCTTTATCTTTTTCGCCTTGATGATAAAAAGCAACGGCTAAAGCTAATTGAATTTCGGCTGATTGATTGTTAATTATTAGTGCTTTTTCCCATTGTTTAATTGCTTCACTTATTGACCCTTGTTCATACTTAACTAAGCCGATGCCCATCATAGCAAACCAAGCATTTTTGTTAATTTTAATAGCTTTGTTGTAATCAGAGAGGGCTAATTCGTATTTTTGTTGGAGATAGTAAAGAT
>NZ_CAIP01000260.1 GCF_000297435.1 Microcystis sp. T1-4
TAGCGATGGGCGGAGAATCCACTATTGTGGAGATAAGGACACCATTAAGTCTAGTCTATGCTTGCCCATCACCGCCGTCCCGTTTCCTTCTGTCTGCTCTCGACAGATCTACCCATCCTCTCCACTTTAGACACTGCCGCTACCCTCTACCAAAAGGATCGCCACCGGTTTCATCTTCTCCTCAATCAACCCCCGGTGGCTCTCGCCGAAATAGAGACACTTAAACCCAAAAATAATCAAAATAAATTAATTTGGCTAGAAATTTCGGCTAATCGGGTAATTATGACCATGCAGGGCCAGGGAAGATTCGCCTATCGTCATTTTTGGGAGCAAGGGGTTTTTGGTGTCAGTCGCTTCTGGTTAAATGCCGAAAGTTCTCAACCGGGTTACGCTTTTCGCGTCCGCAACTATACCCGTAGTCTCAAATTAGAGGGGAATAATTTCCCCGAATATTTGCGTCTAGAGTACGAATTATGGTCAGATAACCTGATTTTAGGTCATTATGTCCTTCATTTGCAAGTACACCAATAAATAGGGATGGCTGAATAGAGCTAAAAACCTTGTGGGATAAGACTTTTAGGCTTTTTTGTCCTCAAAAAGTGCCAGCTGGTGGCAAAATTTAGGCACTTTTTCC
>NZ_CAIP01000259.1 GCF_000297435.1 Microcystis sp. T1-4
TAGTCTGTCAAGTTTGAATTGAGGGATAGAGTTTTTTTAATTTAATACGAGCATCAGCAGTAGTAAATCTCCAGTCAACTAAATTTGACTTTTCATTTCGATTTTCTTCCCATGCCTTAATTTCTTGTTTTAAACTATCCATGTCTGGGATACGACGATCAAGACATTGACGATTCAAAACGCTCAACTCAATTTCTGCCATATTTAACCAGCTGCCATGTTTGGGAGTGTAATGAAATTCGAGTTTATCTAAAATTCTCTTGGCCTCTTCCGGTTCAAAGGCTTTATATAATGAGGCTTTTACATGAGTATTTAAGTTGTCTTGAATTACTCTAATTTTCTGGGCATCCGGATAACGCTCATCAACCAAATATTTCATTTGGTGTGCATAATCGCTCGCCGTCCTTTGTTGTGTAACTTCTACATGTCGCCAACCTTGTAATGGTTCAAAAAACATAAACATATTGGCTACACCATTACGCTCATATTGATAGTCATACCTTTCTGGTTCTCTCGGTTCGGCTGGTATTTTCTCTTTTGTTTCTTTGACTAATTG
>NZ_CAIP01000258.1 GCF_000297435.1 Microcystis sp. T1-4
GACAACATCTTCTGTATCTCCTCTGACAATGAAAGTACAGTTTTTGTCATTGGCTACTGTGTCTATTACAGATTTAAAGTTTTTTTGGGCTTCACTAAAGTTGACAATGTTGACGCTCATCAGAGTTGTACATGGTTAAATACAATTGTTATTATAGTTCTGTCCAAATCTGGTTGGCAAAACCCAAAGGCTTCGGGGAACGCACCCTACAGATGCGATCGCTTGCTCAAAGTTCATAATCTTGGTGCGTTCCCAGGAATTTATTGGCGGAGTAATTAGGAGTTGCATCAGGGAACGCACCCTACAAGATTGGCAATCGCACTGGATTCCTTGCTGACTCTACGATTTCAGAAGTTTAATAATAAATCTCAGATTATGAACGTCTAAAGTATAGCGCTCTTCTGGAACTTTCGGAAACCCCTGACCGAATCCAGATTCTGAAACCCTTGCTTGACAAGTGATCGCTAACTTTTTTTCTAATAAAAACTCAAATTTCGGGTTTCTGTTAGTTAGCGATAGCTTGAAGGCTTACCCCATAAGAGAGCTAGAGTTTAGAGACTGTAAGACTTTTGCCAGACTCCCTCCAAGAGCGATAGCTATCGTTCGATGTGGACTCAAGCTACTTCTGACGCAGCCTAACACAGCCGAGCAGCCCGACGGTGCTGGCAAGTAGGAGGAGCGTTGAAGGTTCGGGTACCGGCACTGGTGGGCCGCCAAGGGCGGCGACTGCCGTTGCAGACAGAGGGGCATCGTAGATCCGGATCAGATCAACGATGCCAGCAGATGCCTCGCTTTGGCCAGTCGTAAAATCGTCTTTAAAGAACTGGATGATATTGTTCGTGGCCGTGAAAACGGCGAGAGCCGAGCTATCAGTGAAGGTGAATTGCTGGACGCCGTTGACGTAGCCGACGAATTCGTCCGTGGTATCATCACGGGTCACGATCAGCCGAACGTCCACATTAGGGATGAAGGCACTGGCGGGGCCGTCTGCGACGTCGTAGAAACTGAGGGCAGTGTCTAAGGTGTAGAGTCCTTTGTCCGAGCTGAGGTCTTTGAAGTCGAGGATCTTCCTGTATCCACTCAGGTCTGCGAATCGGAAGATCGTCTCGATGGAGTAATTTGCGGGGTCTGGTAGCCCGTTACTGAGGGACAGCCCCTGGTTCGGTCCGAAGGCGTAGCTCGTCGATCCCAGAGTACCCCCATCCGGGACGAGGTTTGGACCGCCGAGGTCGTCGGCGAAGCTCCCCTCCAGTCGGTATTGATGGATGAGCGCAGCCTGAGTTGGCGGAGCTGCCAAGGTAATGAACCCCAGCATGGTGATAGGGATAATGCTGCGTACCAAATTGCCATGATGCGTTTGTCTTTTCATAGTTTTTTCTGCTTGTGTCAACGACACGAGGATAAAAAAAACCGGGGTATGAGATAGGCGCATCATACAACGACTTCCCGGTGGTCTCCCGAAAAATTTTAGATTTTTTTAAGATCGACCTAAAAAATATTGGTCATTTTTTCCAATATAGTGTAAGTTAAGAAAAGTAAAGATTTCTCACAATTCTTCAACACATCTGCTGGCCTGCTCGGATAGATGGAGAAGAGAGGGCGGAATCTTAGCAATAATATACATTTTTCGGAGAAAACCCCC
>NZ_CAIP01000257.1 GCF_000297435.1 Microcystis sp. T1-4
CCCCTTATTAAGGGGCGCAGGGGGGTCGAACCTAAAATACATTTTAAATTTAATTATAACCAGCTACTTAACTTAAAAGTAGCAATTTATCAGACTATGACTATTACTGACCTTCAAGTAAATCTCTCGACCTCAGAAGATTTTTTAGATTCTGAAACATTAGCACAGATTGATTTAATGCAGCAAAAAATTCAACAATATCTCCAAACCTTATCATTAGAAAATTTAAAGACTATTCTAGAATTTGCTGCTTATTTATCAGATAAAGAGAGTGAGCAAGCAACCCAAGAAATTAGAGAAATTCCCAAGATCATAGAAAAATTAAAAGCAGCTGAGATGGATTTACAATCAGGTCATCTCATTGATTGGAAAAACTCAGATGATTGATAAAGTCTGTTTAACAGCTAAAGCTAATAAAGTTTATTCTTAAGTCGCCAAAAAGCTCTAGACTACAATTTTGGCAATAATCGGTCGTAGGATTGGATCATTCTTTCGTAACTAAAGCGAGTGGCATTGATAAAACCTTTTTGCCTCAAATCTTCCAGGCGATCGGGAGCGAGAAGATTTTCTGCAATAATAGTAGCGGCGGCCTCGTGTTCGGTGGGATCGAAGTAAACAGCTGCATCGTCAGCGATAACAGTCATGGGCAGACGATTGGAGGTAAAGACCGGACAACCACAGGATTGAGCTTCAATAACGGGAACACCGAATCCTTCCTGAAAGGAGGGAAAAATTAAAGCAGTTGCTAGGCAATAAAAAGCGCGGATATCCTCATCGGAGACGGTTCCTAGTTCGATTATTTGTGGGGACAAATTATTCTGATTAACAAATTTTCGCACATCCGGCAACAAAGGTTTTCCCATCAGGATCAGTCGGCAATTTTCCAGACCGGCGAAAGTGATTAACTTCTTGAATATTTTCAGCAATCCCAATCGATTTTTATACCATTGGTCGCCCCCGACATGAATTAGCCAGGGACAATCACTATTAATGTTAAATTTAGCCACTAGATTTACCGCCGCTTCCCTTGTCATCGGACCGTAGCCCTCACTCAAGCAATCCTCGATCACTTCCGTTTGTTCGGGGGTAATTTTGGTTAAACGGAGAACATCGGCACGAGTAGCTTCGGAAGAACAGACAACATATTTAGCCTGTTTTAATCCTCGCAAAATCATCGCCTGATACTGTTTACCCGTCCAACTGGTGGGATTTTCAGGAATTTCTCCTAGGGCGGAACGAGTAGCCAGCAGATCGTGACAGATGACAAAATATTTGCGATCTTTTAGATAGGGAGTTAAATAGGATAAAGCTTGATCACAAATGCAGACGATATCGGCCCAATCAACCTGCTGACGTAACTGCACTGGGAAAATAATTAACTTATCAATATACCCTAACCACTTGCCGAGTCCCTGGGGAGAGGATTTCAGTTGACCGAAAATAGGCTGTGCTTGCACTCGCCGAATTTCGTGTCCTTTTTGTCTGAGTCCTTTCTCGACTAAACCGACAAAACGATTGATACTGATCTGCCGATCGTTGACGTAATTTCCTACTATTAAAACTTTCATGATTAGGCTCCAAAAAATCAATTTTTATGGCGGTAAAACTCTCAAAAAGTTCCCCCCAGAAAGCGTCCTGTTTGACCGATTAGTTTTGTCAGTCCCTTGCCTTAATCGGGAATTCCCCAGGACGGAAATAAGACAAGATGATCGGTAAAGGTTTTTAATTCTTCGCTCTCAGTTTCGCTGACATTCTCCAGCCGACGAGGGAACAGGGTGACATCCTGGTTTTGATCAAGACATTTGATCAGGTTAAAAGTTCTCCCTTCGGTTGCCCCGCGACTAGGCCGGTAGAGAAAATTATGGTAAGAAAGGACTAATATTCTCATAATTCGGGTTCGGAATCGGTTTTTGACAATAATTCTACCGTTTCCTTTAGTTGGCCATACACGGGAATCTGAACTGGGTATTTCTCGATCTCCCCAAGGGTGACTTTTCCTCGTCCTGTTAAGAGCAATACCGGCTGACAACCGGCTTCTAGGGCGCATTCTAGATCACTGGGCGCATCGCCGATAAACAACGAGCCGGCTAAGTCGATTCCATATTGGTGGGCGGCTGTCAGCAGCAGATAGGGGGAGGGTTTGCGGCAGAGACAACCTTCGTCGGGATGGTGCGGACAGATGGCAAGATCGTGAAAATGCACGCCCAATTGTCGGTATTCCTCGATCATGCGCCCGTGAATCGCCGCTAGATCATCCCAAGTGAAATAGCCCCTAGCAATCCCCGATTGATTGGTAATGATGATCAGCAGATAGCCGGCATCCTGCCACTGTTTTAAGGCAGCCGCTGCCCCGGCGGGAATGCTCACCTGTTCTGGTTTACTCAGGTAGGGGATATAGTCGATAACTACCCCATCTCGATCGAGAAATAAGGCTTTGTTCTTTTTTGCTCTATCTTCGCTTTTTTGGTCAGAATTGCCTGGAGGTGGCGGAGACGGGTATTTTTGGTGGCCGTCATTGACAGAAATTGCGGGGAAAGGATTCATTATGTTGGACTTTTTCGAGTCGGGGACTAGAATTCTCAGTTCTTCTGTCAGAGACGAGAGCTTGAACTGATGCACAGACAAAATTCGAGGGATTGTAGCGATTTGTGCTAGTTTTCTCGACTAAATTGCTTCTCCTCACTATCTAGGTGTCAGAGTATAGTAATCACGCCATATTATACGCCTTCAGGCCTTTGGGCTTTTGATTATATCGGCGGTATTGTCATGAATTGTTAACATTTTTCTCCAGCCAAACACAAGGCCAAGACTGGCAAGGGTTGAATCCCCCGCTCAGAAATCGCTCGTCTGGGCCAGAATACATCAAAAATTTATTTACAAACAAAACAAATTGTGCTAAGGTTGGGGCGTTTGTGGTATATTCCCAGAATAACTGGCAAAAGATCACTCTTTTGACTCGGTTCCCGTGATCGATTCCACCATTCTAAGGGTTTTCTCCCCAATTAATGGAGAGCGATTCTGGTCTTTTGATACTATTCAATATAATGACAGGATAATTGAGAGTTAAATTTATTCAACTAATAAAAATTGGAAAAATCAAACCTATGCGAATGGCGGAAAAATCAAACAAAAAATTGGATAGTTTCCAGAGCGATCCCTCTCTGTCACTTTTAATCAAGACTGAATTGGAAGAAGCTTATAACCTGAAGAAAAAACTACTAACCGAGACAAAATATCTAGAGAAAATCCAAGAGATTTGCCAAGTATGTATCCATGCTTATCGCAACAACCACAAAGTATTGGTCGCAGGTAATGGAGGCAGTGCAGCCGATGCTATCCATTTTGGCGGTGAGCTGCACGGCCGATTTCTGAAAGAAAGAGAGTCTTTACCAGTTCGCGTCCTCAATAGCGATATCGCCAGTTTAACAGCGATTGCTAACGATTATGGTTACGAATATATTTTTAGCCGCCAGATAGAAGCGGAAGGAAACCCTGGCGATGTGTTTATCGGTATTTCCACTTCGGGAAATTCCGCCAATATCCATCAAGCTCTCAAAGTTTGTCAAGTAAAAGGTCTCACTAGCATCGGTTTAACTGGGGCGAAGGGATTAGCTCTAGAGCAAAAAACCGATTATTGTTTGATGATTCCTAGTACCAGTACCCCGCGCATTCAAGAAGGTCATGGTTTTGTTCTTCATACTATTTGTTTAGCGATCGAAGAAGCGATATTTCCTGACTAAAATCTCCTAGCAAAAAATCAACCTAAACAGCCTACCTATGATCATCAGAACCAAAGCTCCTTTAAGATTAGGTTTAGGTGGTGGCGGCACCGATGTGGAACCTTACTGTAGTCTTTATGGGGGTTACGTTCTCAACGCTACTATCGATCTCTATGCCTACTGTACAGTCACGGAAATTACTGACAAACAAGTCATTTTTGTGGCCGCTGATCGAGGAGAACAACAAATAGAAACCCTCCAGTTTCCTCTACCTTATAACGGCGTTCTCGATCTGCATAAAGCGGTCTATAATCGTTTGATTAAAGACTTTAATCAAGGGCAACCCTTGCCGCTGCACATCACCACTTTTTCCGATGCGCCAGCTGGTTCGGGATTGGGTTCTTCTTCTACCCTAGCCGTGGCCATAGTTAAAGCCTTTGTGGAACTGTTAAAATTGCCCCTAGGCGAGTACGATATCGCCCATTTAGCCTACGAGATCGAACGAATTGATCTAGGCTGGTTAGGGGGCAAGCAGGATCAGTACGCTGCTACTTTTGGCGGTTTTAATTTTATGGAATTTTATGAACAAGATCGAGTCATAGTTAATCCTTTGAGAATTAAAAATTGGGTGATCAATGAATTAGAAGTCTCTCTGATCCTCTACTATACAGGCATTTCTCGCTACTCATCTCAAGTAATTGAGGATCAAATTCAGAATGTCCAAGAAAAAAATGAGCAGGCGATCGCCGCTACCCATCAACTCAAAAAAGAAGCAATTCTCTTTAAAGAAGCACTGCTTAAATCAGATTTTATGGGGATAGCAGAAATTCTGAGAACTTCTTGGGAAGCGAAAAAGAAATTATCCAAATTAATTAGTAATCCGCAGATTGATCGCATTTATCGGGTAGCGAGGGAAACCGGGGCCTATTCAGGCAAAATATCGGGAGCCGGTGGCGGTGGTTTCATTATCTTTATGGTCGATCCTACCAAGAAAATCGAAGTAACTAAAGCTTTGAAATCAGAAGGAGGCCAAGTGATTAATTTTCACTTTACCAAATACGGAACCCAAGCATGGACATTATAGCAAGCAAAGGATCGACGGGGGAGGATTATCCCTATAAGCCTAAAAATAGTTTTCAAAAGATTGGCAATAATTCAGATTTTTGAGGTGTATCTATGGATGTAATTATTCTGGCGGGTGGGTTAGGAACTAGGTTGCGATCGGTGATCAACAGTTTACCAAAACCTATGGCTCCCGTTGCCGACAGACCTTTTTTAGAATATCTATTAGATTACCTAATCTTTCAAAAAATTACCAATAAATTTTTAGTTTCTGTGGGCTATGAACATCAGAAAATTATCGATCATTTTGGTTATAAATACAAGGAATACGAGCTAACTTATCTGATAGAAGATACCCCCTTGGGAACTGGAGGAGCGCTCCAGTTGGCACTCAATAAAATTGAAACCGAACAAGCATTAATTGTCAACGGAGATACCTTATTTAATGTCAATTTATCCGCCTTAATTAATTTACATAATCAAAAAAAATCCCTGATAACTGTTGCTATGAAGCCACTAACTGAGTTTGATCGTTATAATAATGTTCTCCTAGACGATGACCAAAAAATTATCGGGTTTGAATCCAAAAAATATCAAGATAAAGGCTATATTAATGGCGGTATGTATTGTGTATGGAAAAAAATATTGTCTGGCTTTGATCTGCCATCAAAATTTTCTTTTGAGGACGACTTTCTCAAAGTTTATAGCGAGAAAATTCCTATGTATGGGTTTATCTCTGACGAATATTTTATTGACATAGGCATCCCCCAAGATTACGAAAAAAGTCAGATTGAATTGCCTGAAATTTTCAATTTCCCCAATCAGGTTTAACCTGGCGATTAAGGGACTTTTTGTTAAGACATAATGAAGCAGAGATTAGTTAAAGAGGAACCCCTGACAGCATATAGCTTATACAGCCAACTTCAATTGAGCCTAGTAAGTGGTTGTATTTAATTAAAACCACTTACTTATAAGACTGCATAAATTCTTCCACTGGGGAGACCACTTAATTTTCCTTCAGCAGCTTTTCTGGAATTTGGCCAACTAGGAAGTGGATAAAGGGTGTTGATAACTCATGGAAAATAAAAAGAGATTAGTAAAGTATCGCACGATAATTAGTCATGCTTTCCAGAGACTTTTGATTTTGGTCTTAATGCTATTGTATAGCTCCTCGAAGACAAGATTCCAGAAATAACCATACTGGGGAAATCGCTTGACCAGTAAAGCATCGGAAGGAAAAAGAATTCTTGGGCTTTTCATTTAACCAAGGCTGCTTACTGAGGCCACAATTTTTGATGTCTTCCCAACCTTCGGCTCCCGCTATAACTGCTAAAATAGCAATGTTTTTGGGTTCGGGACACTCTCGGGTCAGGAATATCTTGAAGATAAGTCAATAAACTAGCTTGAATTTCATTGACTGATGTTAAAGGCAGCTCAGGTTTTAGTTGAGCTTTATTTCCGGTGGGGAGAACGGGGGCAAAACCTTTACCCATGAGCTATTTCCTCGTTAATTTTTATGAACAACAATGAGACTAAGGCTAATGATAAATTATACAGAGGTAGCAGCGGCTAAGTCTGGGTACTGGCAGCGCGGGACGGTGCTACAGCGAGTTCGCTACCCTATTTAGAAATCTTTGTCAAGTACAATTTATACCAAATAAGATGAGCTTACCCTGGATGACTGATAACTGATTAAGACTTCACTCCCAAGTTAAAGAAAATCGTTCCCCGACGCACAGAATTTTCACTACCTTGGCTGCTAATAGTAAGAGAACGCAGATTATTAAATAAAGGCTTAATCGATAATTCTAACACCCGCACGATCGGGAATTTTGCCTCGATTACCGGTTGCAATTGTCGCCAATCGACGTAAAAATAACCATCATTTTCTGCGGGTAAAGCAGTAATTGCCTGTCGAAACTTACCACTACTTAAAATGGGGTTTTTCTGTGCAGATAAAGCTAAACCCATCGCTTCCACAGAACTAGCGATAATTTCATAATTATCGACCCTAGTATGCACTCCCGTCACGAGCGTCTCTAGTTGCGCTTTTCCCCCCGGGACCGCCGTGGTTAACTTTGTCCAAGCTGTCACCGTTCGATCGAGTAAAGGCAGATTAACCACATTATAGCCGCGACTGCGGGCCAACTCATCCAAATGAGAGATCGCACTGTCCACCTCTACCCCCATCACCCGTTCCCCTACAAAAACACTATCGGGTTCCATCCCCTTTGAACTAGGCACGAGAGCGAGGCTATATTCGCCTCTAACCCAGCTAAAAACGTCTTCAGGGAAATTTAAACCTAAAGGCGACTGGAAGCGGTTTAAGACCTGTGTTATTAATTCCTGTAGGGGACTATCTGCTTCTAACCCCTCCTCTACCTGAGTCCAAAAACGATTTAAATCCCGACTAGCGGCGACTAAAAGGCTATTTTCGCCGATAAAAGATAATGCTCCCACGGGACTAGATAAAATTGGTGCTTGGTCATCCTGTCCTAAGACTCCAATTAAGGCGGTTTGAGCGACTATTCCCCCAGATTTGAGGGTAAAAGCCGTGGCTAATCGTTGTTTCGCTTCGGGACTCTCCGGGACGGGTTGATTAGCGATCCAAGCCGATAACGGGGGTAAATTGCCGTAAACTATAGCTATACGCGGTTCGGTGATATTTTTGAGAGCTTCTCGGTAATCGGGGCTATTTTTTAGGTTTAAATCCGGTACTTGCACGTTATTAAGGGCCTCGCGCAAAACCTTGATATTATTGGCAAAAAGCACCGTATCACCGACGACGGCACTAGCGAGAAAACGATTATTATCTCCTGCGGTCAAGGGACGTTGATAAATGAGGTTAACTCCCTTGTAGAGTTCAAAAACAAGGTCAAATTTGCCCGAAACCGCCTGTTTTGAGTAGGAAGCTTGCAGAAATTCCTTAGCGCGTTCGCCATCTTTACTTTGAATTGCCAAAAGATAACCCGGTTGGATACCATTATCGGTATCGCGATCGAAATCTAGGGAAGTAACAGCGAGAGTAATTTCTTCCCCTAACCAGGGTTTGATTTCCTTTTGATAATTTAATCCCGTTTTGCCGAGCAGACTTTTTTCTAAATCCTTAATTTCTTGGTGGGAACGTCGTCGATTAGCCGGTGTAGCGATTAATTGACCAAAAGACTCCAAACGTTCGGGATTGACTAGCAAGGATACCATAACCGGGGCCTGTTTCGGCACAAAAATCGCCGCCGCCGGTTCCCGCATTACCCCACCTTTGAGCAAAGACAGAGGACTATCGGCGAGAATCCAAGCAAAACTGGCTGTAGCGACTCCTAGGAGAATGATTACCGTCGCACCTAAAATATAGAAAAACGATCGCAATTTCACAACCTTGTCCCGAGATGAACCATTAGCTATTTTAAGCCAGCAATTGACCCAAGAATTTCGATCGCTACAATTCTTACCAGACTGACAACGGATAACTCGCCACCGATAACTAATTTTTACCAGCCTTTTTCCGCTTGAGCGAGGACATAGTTAGCTACAGCTTCGATATCTTCAGCGCTGAGACGACCACCGAAAGCGGGCATCGCCCCCATACCTTTGGTAACTTGGGTAACGATAGCTTCAACGGAATCTTTGCCGTATTTAACTAAATCTTCTTTTTTCAGGGTTTTAGCGGCATTAACCACGTTTTTACCGCCCATGTGGCAGGAAGCGCAGTTAGCACTGAAAATCGAAGCCCCATCAGCTAAAGCGGGACGAGCCATACCGAATGTAACCACAGCCAAGAGCAAGCACAGGGAAATTAATAATCTTTTCACGATTGGTTCTCCTCTATTTCTTAAGAAATTCCCCAACCATGGTCAGAAAAAACCGGTTTTCTTGTCAAAAGACAAGCTGTCAAACTTCGTGTAGAATTAATCAATGGGACAGTTAAAAGCAAACTTTTACTTTTTTGTCAAAAGACAGGCTGTCAAACTTGTCATCTTCCCTCGTGTAAAGGATTAACAAGCATGAAAAAATTAGGTTTATTGTTCGCTACCGTGGCGCTAGTCCTCTCTAGCTTCTTCTTCAATACTGCCGCCGCTTCCGCCGAAACCTTCACGGTGAAGATGGGCGGTGATGCAGGTACACTACAATTTGATCCCCCCACCCTCACTATTAAAGCAGGAGATACGGTGAAATGGGTCAATAACAAACTTTCTCCCCATAACATAGTTTTCGATAGCACCAAGGTTCCCGAAGCCCAGGCTGCTAAATTATCCCATAAAGGTCTGGCTTTTTCCGCCGGTGAGTCCTTTGAAAGCACTTTCAGCGAACCGGGTACTTACACCTACTACTGCGAACCCCATCGCGGCGCCGGCATGGTCGGAACGATTACCGTTCAGTAATTATCCGATTTTAAGCAAAAATAACTCGCGGTTAACTGCCGCGGGTTCTTTTTTGGGAATTATGAAGACTTTTCAGTTATCAGTAAACAGTAATCAGTAATCAGTGAGGTTCTTCAGTTTGTCTTATGCAACGGACAGGGTTATAAGGAATGAAACTCTTATAGAGAAAGACATTTGGCGATTTTTGTCAATTGTTTTTGAACTAGAACGAACTCATCAATTAAGTTTTTTGCCAGATAAGGATTTAGTCGATTTATGCCCCCCGAGCGAACCATACCAAGTTCAGTAATCAGTAAACAGTAATCAGTGAACTGAAAACTCGCATCTGATAACTGATAACTGATAACTGATAACTGAAAGGGCTGTCTCCTGAAATATAAAGTCTCGGTTACAAAAACTGACTTCTGAGCAATTCTGCCCCCACCATAGAAACAGAAGCCCGTAGAAAAATCAGCCATGAAAGAACACGATGTCGTTATAGTGGGCGGTGGGTTAGCAGGATGCCGCGCCGCCTTAGAAATCAAACGCCTCAACCCGACTATCGATGTTGCTGTCGTTGCCAAAACCCACCCAATTCGTTCCCACTCCGTCGCCGCCCAGGGAGGTATCGCCGCCGCCCTGCAAAACGTTGACCCCAAAGATAATCCCAAGGCCCACGCCTACGATACCGTCAAAGGTTCCGATTTTCTGGCTGACCAGGATGCGGTGGATATCCTCACCCAAGAAGCCCCCGAAGTTATCATCGAATTGGAACATCTAGGCGTGTTATTCTCCCGTCTCGAAGATGGACGCATTGCCCAAAGAGCCTTTGGCGGTCACAGCCATAACCGTGCCTGTTACGCCGCCGATAAAACCGGTCACGCCATGCTGCACGAATTAGTCAGCAATTTAGGCCGTAATCAGGTAAAAATCTACGATGAATGGTACGTTTTGCGCCTTATCCTCGAAGAAGGTACGGCTAAAGGGGTAGTAATGTACCAAATCGCCACCGGACAGTTAGAAATCCTCCGGGCAAAAGCAATTATGTTCGGTACTGGGGGCTATGGTCGCGTTTATAACACCACCTCCAACGATTTCGCCTGTACGGGGGACGGTTTAGCTTTATCGGCCAAAGCGGGTATTCCCCTAGAAGACATGGAATTTGTCCAATTTCACCCCACGGGACTCTATCCCGTCGGTGTTTTAATCTCAGAAGCGGTCCGGGGTGAAGGGGCTTATTTAATCAATAGCGAAGGTCGTCGTTTTATGGAAGACTACGCCCCCTCGCGCATGGAATTGGCACCCCGGGACATCACTTCCCGGGCCATTACCCTAGAAATTCGCGCCGGCCGGGGGGTAAATCTGGACGGTAGCGCCGGGGGTCCCTTTGTCTATCTGGATTTACGCCATTTAGGCCGGGAAAAAATTATGAGTCGCATTCCCTTCTGTTGGGAGGAGGCCCACCGTCTCGTCGGTGTCGATGCGGTAGAGGAACCGATGCCCGTCCGTCCTACAGTTCACTATTGTATGGGCGGCATTCCCGTTAATACCGATGGTCGCGTTCGCTTAAGTGCCGATACCCTCACCGAGGGCTTTTTCTCCGCCGGGGAATGTTCCTGTGTCTCCGTCCACGGGGCCAATCGTTTGGGCAGTAATTCCCTGTTAGAATGTGTGGTCTATGGGAGAAGAACCGGCAAATCGATCGCTAAATACGTCGAAAAACGCGCTTTTCCCGTCTTTAATCCCGATATTTACCTTCAGGATGCTAAAGAGGAAATCACCGCTTTATTGACCAAAAAAGGCACGATTCGCATCGGTCAACTACGTCAGCAATTCCAAGACTGTATGACCCAACATTGCGGCGTTTTTCGCACCGAAGCGACCATGCGCGAGGGAATTAAACAAATTGGCGAATTAAAGCGCAAATACGAGCAGATTTACCTCGATGATAGGGGTGATTGCTGGAATACGGAACTAATCGAGGCCTGGGAATTACAAAGTCTCATGGTGGTGGGGGAAATTATCCTCACCTCTGCCCTCAATCGTCAAGAAAGCCGAGGGGCCCACTCCCGCGAAGATTTTCCCCAACGGGATGACCAAAATTTCCTTCAGCATACCCTCGCCTATTATTCCCCCTCCGGCATCGATATCGACTATATGCCCGTGGTAATTCAGGATTTCACCCCCGTGGAACGTAAGTATTAACCTCTGGTCGGACGGTAAATGTAAAGGAATATTACAAACTCCTTGGCATTTACCGAGATTTAGTTCTATACTAGATAAAGCAACGCGGGATAGAGCAGTCTGGTAGCTCGTCGGGCTCATAACCCGAAGGTCAGTGGTTCAAATCCGCTTCCCGCCATTACTAATAAAGCCAGTAGTTAACCCCGATTTCCCGTTAGGGAACATCGAACATTACCCTTTCAAGACAGCGATTGGGATCAATGTAAGATTGGCGAGAATGGAGACAAGTATAATTATCCATGATCAAGATCTGTTCTGCTTTTAAATAGAGCGGAACGTGATAGGCTTCAAACAGTGCCAAAAATTTGCCACATAAAGCCATTAAACGGAAATCTAGACCAGAAGCGATCGGTTTATTAATATCGGGGCTAAATTCCCGATAAACCAGCACATTATAGCTAAAGCGGATGATTTCGGCATCTCGTTGCCAGATTGGTGCAAAACAGCTTTCTTTGCCGTCCTTGGACATAAAATATTGAGGTTGAGCCGCCATAAAATGTTGTTCCTCAAGGGTAAAATGACGCATTAAGTCATCAAACTTAACTAAAGTCGTCGCACCCCCACCCCAACGATCCGGAGTTTTACAGCGCAAACAGAGGTATTTAGGAGGGATAGTTTTGTAGGACCATTCAGTATGAGGTAAAAGCCCAATTCCGGGGGATTGTGCATCACTTTTTCCCATAGCGTCAGGATTTGCTTTGATAGGATAGATAATCTCTCCGTTAGTTTGGATAACGGGGGTTGCTTGGGTAATATCCTCTAAACATTGGAACCAGCGATCGCCACAAGGGTTATCGAAGACAAAAAAACCGTTTTTTTTGAGGTGGTTTTTTAGGGTAGCTGTGGATTGAGTGAAGGGTGAGAATGTGAGAATTGAAGACATAATAAGCCTCTCGACAAACTAGAATGTTTAGAACATCCCAATCTTCTGAAAAATGCTTATAATTGACGAGATCAGAATAGGACAGATAATAAGTTCCTGTTTCTGTCCCTTTTCTAATCGAATCAGTTAGATTGATAATGGGGTTGGTAATTAATGGGTTGAGTTATGTCTAAAGAACGTAAACAACGGGGGATCTTAGCCACGCCAACAGGAATACAAAGACTTGAGCAAGCCAAAGCGGATGGACGAAATGAGCTTGGGAAAAAGTTAACTTATGACAATATTGCTGAAAAAGCGGTAGTGGATAAGAAAACGGTTGAGCGATTTATGCGAAGACTACAACTTATTGATCGAGATAATGCGTTGGCGATTTGTCAAGCGTTAGGATTAGAGATTACTGATGTTGTTGATCCTGATGAGTGGAATTGTGACGAATCATCCAACACGGAGATTAATTGGACAGAAATTTGTCAACAAGCTTTAATTAATAAACCCCTCCGGCGATTTGCAACTGATGAACCCTGTGAGCTTGAGATATTCGTTCCTTTGGGGTTAGTGGAGCGTAAAAAACAACAACGTCGCCCCCTTAATCAAGAAATGGAGAGAAATCAAGTCTATGAGGTGGAAGAAAAGGAAGAAATCACCCGACGCTTTGAACATGAGGAGTTTTTGAACTATATCGGTTTAGGAACAACTCAGGGAGAGAGTGATAAGAATATTGCCATTATTGGAGAGCCGGGGGCGGGAAAAACCACTTTATTGCAGAATTTAGCCCTAATTATCAGTGATCAGCAGAAAGATTTACCGATCTGTGTCTCTTTGGGTGCATTATCTAAGGAGCGATCGCTGATCGGTTATCTTGAGGAGACGTGGTTACGCAATGGGTTAGCAGTAGGAGAGGTAAAGGAGTCGGATAAGGCTGATTTTCGTCAATTATTTGATAAAAGACAGGTTTGGTTAATTTTAGATGGTTTAGATGAGTATTCCGCCGATTCTCCCGTAGAAGCGTTAACATGGATTGAAAATGAAGTGCGATCGAGTTATTTACAAAAGGCGCGGGTGGTGGTGTCTTGTCGAGTAAATGTCTGGGATGCCAATATTAATCCCTTACGGGCGTTTGTTACCTATAAAACCTTAGATTTTGCCGATTTTCAGCGAGATCAGTTTATTAGGCAATGGTTCGGGAAAAAGGGCAATATAGCGTTAGGGGAACAGTTAATCGCTTGTTTGCAGGAAACGGGAAGAGAAAGGATTTGGGAGTTAGTTAAAAATCCGTTACGGTTGGTGTTATTGTGTCAAATTTGGTCGTTAGGAGAGGGAGCATTACCTGAAACCAAGGCGCAGTTTTATCAGCGTTATTTGCCTTATTTTTATGAGTGGAAACGGGAGATCCGCGATTTAACAGATAATGATGAGTTACAAGAATTGTTACATCAAGCATTAGGAAAATTAGCTATTGCGAGTTTAGGGGGAGAATCTCGCTATCGTATACCTAGAAAATTAGCTAAAGCCATTATGGGTAATGATTTATTTAAGTTAGCGGTAGATTTTGGCTGGTTAAATATTGTAGATCGGGATCAAGCAACGGATGAGGCGGTTTATGCCTTTTTTCATCCTACCTTTCAGGAGTTTTTTGCTGCTTGTGGGGTGGAAGATTGGGATTTCTTTTTACCCCGAAATCATGTAGATCGTCCTGTAAAGGGGAAGGTTTATCGCATTTTTGAGGCGAAATGGAAAGAGGTGATTTTGTTATGGTTGGGTAGGGGTGATGTTAAGGATGAGGAGAAAGAGGCTTTTATTAAGGGTTTAGTTGATTTTAAGGATGGTTGTCAAAATTTTTACTTTTTTCGTGCTTATTATTTAGCAGCAACAGGAATTAATGAATTTAAGACCTGTTCTTTAGCTGATGAAATTATCAATAAAATGATCAGATGGGGATTTGGTTATTTGGATTTAGAAACACAAGAATGGAGAACTTTCCTTGCTTCCATTCAAGAATCTGCTAGAGTAATTTTACGCAAAACAGACCGAGCAAAGGCGATCATAGCCTTAAATAACTTAATCCGTTCTTGTGATAATGACGTTATTCGTCGGGAAGCAGCATGGAGTTTAGGAAGAATTGGACAGGGAAATAAAACAGCGATCTTAGCTTTAGGTTATCTTATTCGTTCTTCCGACGATGAATATACTCGTCAACAAGTAGTGGAGATTTTAGGAGAAATTGGACAAATTGGACAGCATAATAAAATAGCGATTGCTGCGTTAATAGACTTGGTTCGTTCTGCTAACGATGAATGGAAATACACTACTGGGCAAGCGATATCGATTTTAGTAAAAATTGGACGAGATAGTGAAACAGTTATCTTAGCATTAAGTGATCTTATTTATTCTTCTGACAATGAATATATCCGTGGGCTAGTGGTAGAGAGTTTAGGAAGAATTGGACGAGACAGTGAAACAGCAATCTTAAGCTTAATAGACTTAATCCGTTCTTCTAAGGATGAATGTATTCGTGAGAAAGCAGTAAAGAGTTTAGGAAAAATTGGAAAGGGGAATAAAACAGCTATCTTAGCATTAATAGACTTAATCCGTTCTGCTAAGGGTGAATTTATTCTTAAGGAAACAGCAGAGAGTTTAGGGAAAATTGACCCTGGCAATCAAACAGCCATCTTAGCATTAATAGACTTAATTCATTCTGCTAAGAGCGAATTTATTCGTGGAGAAGCAGTAAAGAGTTTAGGCAGAATTAGACAGGATAATCAAACAGCAATTTTAGCCCTAAGTAACCCTATTCATTCTTCTGATGATAAAGATATCTGTAGAGAAGCAGTAGAGAGTTTGGGCAGAATTGGACAGGATAATCAAACAAAAATCTTAGCATTAATAGACTTAATCCCA
>NZ_CAIP01000256.1 GCF_000297435.1 Microcystis sp. T1-4
TTTTCTCGTGGCCTCTTGATTTTATGCCAGATACTCAATCGCTGTAATCAAGATATAGCAAGGGTTTTAGACTGTTATATAAGAATTACATATATACTACAAATTTAATTTCGGATATAACTTATATAGTACATCAGAGTAGTACAGATTTGATTAGTGTTTAAGCTGCGTCCACCAGTGAGCTGCTGGTAATAGTGGCTAATGTAGATACAGAACCATAGGTGCTGCTAATAGCACGTTGCATTAACTCATACTGGCTAGTGTTGATACAAACCCTACGGGTTTGCTAATAGCACGTTGCATTAACCACACATAAAAGCAGGCAGCAGAGATGGCTGTATGGACTCTACATACAACGTTAACGAGTCGGGGTGATATCAGGCTGTCATCAAGTGTCGTTGTCAGTCTGACAACAAAAAGAGACAGACTGTCTCCAAGTGTCTGAGAGGGGCAAAAAAAGGACTGAGGGGATGTATCCCCTCAGACTCCCCTCATAGCAAGTCTTAATCCTAATCCGGGCGTGTTCGCCCGTCATAAGGTGTTAACAGGTTATTGAATTAAAAAAGCTTCATAAATTAGCGAGTGCCGGGAGTCTGTCTTAGCATCAATGACAAAACGTAAATGCTGTCATTTTTGGGCTGATCTATGTTCCCGGCTGACACGCCCATCATAGTCCCGGGATGACACTTGCTAAAGTCAGCGCCCGGACTTAATTTAAAATTAGCAAAGATTTCTGGTTTTGTCAATACCTCAAAAAAACTTTTTCTAAGGGGTTGACAATATCTTGTTAACAGGTTAACGTAAGAGATATAAACCTGTTAACGAGTTACTGCCATGACACTTAAATCGACAAAAGGAGGCCGGGGTCATGTTGCCCCTTATGAAACCACACACGCCCGGATACCAGTTGCAATAAAGTCTTATGTGAATTTTGTCTCTGATAGTTTTAAACAATCTGTAGAGGATGGTACTGATGGTAACTTTGTATTAACTCTAGAGTCCACAATGGAAAATATTACTATGAATAAAGCTGTTAACGAGAATAATATTAGACAATTAGCCTTAGAAGTGGTAAAATTAAAGAAGCAAAAAAAATCCACTAAAGTTGCACTTGATAACTTGTTAACAGCTATATTAGGAGAGTAAAGTAATGGAAGACTTGTCAAATAAACGGTATTTTTGGATCCAGATGGGTCCAGAGTTAGCTGATTACTTAATAGAACACTGCAAAGAAGACTGGTTAGAACGCGATTTCAAAACATTTAACATTGAAAGGTGGTTTGAAGTGTTAGAAAAGGCTAATGATAAATTTAAAACAAAGAACTCTCCTGATATGCCTTTACCAGAAGATAAAAGTTGTTAACAACTTATGGGCAACACGCCCGGATTAGGATTAAGACTTGCTGTGAGGGGAGTCTGAGGGGATACGTCCCCTCAGTCCTTAGCTCTAAGCTGAAGCTTGATGATGTTCTGAGTTGACCAATGCCCAATCTTCCTCTAGTTCCTTTAAGTCTTTGGCCTTGGTTTTGAAAACTATGTGAGGGTTAACCATGTAAACCTTTTTGCGTCCTGGCGTGTCAAGCAAGGTTATAAAGCCACGGCCTTCTAGCTTCTGTAGCGATCGAGAAATATTAGCTCGATCAATCCCTAACAATTCTCCCATCTCTGTTTGAGACAGGCTGAAAAAATTCTCATAGCCTAGCTTGGTTAGGATTAGCAGCAATACCCGATGGTCAGTTAGATTTAACTCCCTGTCCTTGGCCATTTCCAAGAGAACATCTTGGAATACCCGGATATAACTTCCCTTGCCTCTCAAGTGCCTTTTCTCCCAACTGTAGAAAACCGCGTGAACGTCTTGTGGTACTTCGATTGTGATTGATCGATCATTATCTGTCATCATAGCACTGGTTTTGTTTAGTGTTTCTTCAAACATGATAGCGTGTTTTGGGAAACACTATACTATCTCTTGGAATCCTTACACCATAAGGATTCCAGTTTTTTCCCCTTCTTGTATCTTTATATATAGATCTATTAAGGGCGCAGCCTTAAGAAAA
>NZ_CAIP01000255.1 GCF_000297435.1 Microcystis sp. T1-4
GCATCTAGGGGATAATTCCCTCGATAGCGAGGATCGAGATTTTTGGCAATGGGTGATCGATCGGCCTTGGATCAATCTCTCATATACCGAGGGGGCTAAAAAGGCCGGGGCTTTATTGAGTGCCGGCTACGCTGCTATAGCCTTGCCGGGCATTTACTCAGGATATCGGCAATTGAGGGATCCTCACGGGAAAGCGATCGAGATGCCGCGCCTTATCCCTCAACTGATGCCATTTTGCGGGGGGGGCCGGGAGATAGCCTTTTTCTTTGATCAGGATAGCAAGCCAAGCACAATCAAAAATGTCCGGCGGGCGATCGAGCGCACAGGCCATCTTCTAGGCTCTCAAGGATGCAAGGTATCCGTAGCCCGATGGCCGAGCGAATTCAAGGGGATTGATGATTTTATCGCAGCCCAAGGGGGGGAGGCCCTTGATCAAATATTCTCTGAGAGAATCTCTTTAGATGCTTATAAAATCGAGAATTTTTCCGCTCTCACCCCCGATTTAATCATAAATGAGAGATATATCTCCCAATCCCTAGAAGTGCCTGAGAGTGCCAAAATCATAGGGATTAAAGCCCCTAAAGGCACGGGAAAAACTGAATGGATATCGGAAAAAATATCACCGGCGTTGGCTAAGGGAGATCGATCTCTTGTACTCACTCATCGGGTACAATTAGGGCGCGAATTGGCTAATCGATTCGGTATGAATTATCGATCAGAATTGGCAAAAAGCGAGGATGGTAGCCTATTAGGATACTGCCTATGTATCGATAGCTTACATCCAAAAGCTAATCCTAAATTTAATCCCCTTGACTGGGAAAATGCCACGATAATCATAGATGAGGCCGAGCAGGTTTTTGGGCATTTATTGAATAGCCCTACCTGCGAAAAATACAGGGCAAAAATTATCGATTCTCTGAGAGAATTACTCAGAATTGTAGTAAGTACAGGGGGAAAAATCTATCTATCCGATGCTGATTTGAGTATGAATGCTATCGGGTATGTGCAATCCCTAATAGGCTATCCCGTACCTAATTACATCATTGAGAATACCTATAAATCCCCCCTCAAAAGGGAGCTATATCTTTTCGATGGGAACAATCCCTCTGGCTTGATTCAAGAGTTAGAAATCGCTGTAAATAGCGGTCAAAAAGCGATTGTTCACACGGATGGTCAAAAGCACAAATCGTCCTATGGATCAAGGAATCTTGAGTATTTATTTAAGAAAAAATACCCCAATCTAAAAATCCTGAGAATTGATAGCGAGAGTGTGTCCGATCACTCTCACCCTGCTTACGGGTGTATGGGGAATCTCGATCAGATTTTATCTCAATACGATCTAATTATTTGTTCCCCCGTGATCGAGACGGGAGTATCAATCGACTGCAATCACTTTGACGCTGTTTTCGCTATCTCTCATGGTGTACAAAATGTCGATAGTTTCGCCCAAACATTAGCACGAGTAAGGGCTGATATTCCCCGCTATGTTTGGATTTCGGGGCATTCTCCTAACAGAATTGGCAATGGATCAACTGACCTCAAACAACTATTAGCAGGGGAACATTTTAAAGCGAAAAATACTATCAGGATACTGCAAGCAGTGGGATTGAGAGAGATTCCAGAATTTAGCTTTTTAGAAGATGGGGAGAAGTATTCCCCTAGCCTTAGTTTGTGGGGGAAAAATGCAATTAAGATTAATCTAGAAGGAAAAAACTATCGAGAATTGCTAATGAAAAAATTAGAGAATGAAGGATACCAGATCACCCCGATCGAGTCGAGTGACAAAGAATCTATTGAGGCATTAAAGGATGAGATAAAATCAGCATCAGATGAGAATTATTCAGAGCATAAAGAAGCTGTGTTGAATGCTGATAGTATCAGCAATTCCGAGTACAATTCGCTTAAGGAAAAAAGGGAACTAACAGAAGGGGAAAGAAATCAATTAAAGCGGGCGCGGATCGAGCGCACTTACGGAATTAATCTATCCGATGAATTGATCACCAAAGATGATGATGGATGGTATCCCCAGATACGCCTACATTACTTCCTCTCAGTAGGTAATGAATTCTTAGCTGATCGGGATAGCAAAAAATTAGATGATGCCCTAGAGAATGGGGGGGGGAAAATATTCAAGCCGGATATTAATCGATCACTTTTATCGGCAAAAATTAAATTATTGAAACTTCTCAATGTAGAGCAGTTTTTTGATCCTGAAAAAGAATTTACCCGGGATAATCTTGCTGATTGGCTTGATCGCCTTAAATCCCCTGCGATTATCGCTCAAATTAAATCGATTTTGGGATTTTCCCTATCGATGGATGATAATCCGATCTGCTTCGCTCAAAGGCTTTTAGGGGCCTTGGGGCTGAAGCTTAGTTATGTCGCGTACCGGCGGTTCCCGGATGGCTCGCGGCAGCGAGTCTATCGCGGTTGTGATCCTCTCGCTGACGGCCGGGGGGAAGTTTTCGAGCGGTGGCTTGAGCGCGATCGCGAATTGGGGAATCAAGAGATCGAGGATATCGCTATCGCTGCCTAATCCGGTGCATCTCCCTTAATATACTATTATTAATATTATCCCCGGCGCTCCTCACCCGGCCGAAAGATTTTTCGCTGGGATCGGCGGATCCGAAAAAATCTTAGGATTTTTCTGGCTTCGGCCACACTGCATCCAAGATTATCGGCCAATTCTTTAATGTAGCCCGATTTCGGCGAAATCTTTAGCATCCTCCCCCCTTCTCCTCCCAAAGATTGTCAGATCGCAACTGCCAGTGATCAAAAAAATCAGGGAAAGAATAAGGGCGGAATTTCTCCCCCTTTTGCGCCCGCTTTGCCCATTTTGCGATTGTCGCGTAGCTGCAGCTTAGTTTTTTTGCCAATTCCACATTGGTTATTCCCGGTGTTCCCCCCTTCTCCTTCCAAAGATCATCCTCGCCCAATTCCCATCGATCAAAAAAATCAGGGAAAGAATAAGGGCGAAAATTTTCGCCGCGAGCCATTCTTTTTTTCCAGAGAAGGATCAAGTATAATTTTTGGCCGAGCAGCTCGGCCAATTCAATATCCGTGAGGCCAAATCGCAAAGTAGTCATAAATGTCTATCCCTGTTGGATAGACATATTTTAACCTTAAATCAGGATATCCATTCGATCTTTTTTTTCCCCCCCCGATCCACGATCTGGATCCGAGATTGATAAGGCTCAGGTATCCCTGATTTTATCCACCGATTGAGGGTTGTAGGGCTTTTCAGCCCTAGCCGTTCGGCGATCGCTTTTTGAGTTTTAGGCGTGTCTATCTGTTGGCTAGTCGTGTCTATACTGTCTATACTGTCTATCTGTTGGCTAGTCGTGTCTATACTGTCTATACTGTCTATCTGTTGGCTATCCAACTGCATAGATAGGGCTTTCAGGCGATGATCAAGAGAAAAGATTTTTTCCGATAATCCCTGATCGCAATCGGACAAGCGATCGTCGACTGCCTCTATCCAATCATTTAGCCTTTTGGTGATTATGCCTAGTCGTTCGTCTAGTCGTTGAGTAGTCGTCTCTAGTTTGTCTATCCGATCAGTGTCTATACTGTCTATCCCTTGCTTTTTTCCCGTGACTATCCCAATGTCTATCGTACCGGCTAGGCACTGATTAATAAAATCGTATAGAAGCGATGCTGTATCAGTGTTTTGGCTTTTTGCCAATTGATTAAAGGCATCTCTTTTCTCACCCTCGATCCGAACCGTAATCAGTTTATCGCGTGCCATAATGTCTATCCATTATCTATCTGTCTATTCATAGAATAGCAACTGGCTAGTCAATGAATAGACAACTATGGACACGTTTGAAATTGGCACTCACCCAATCAAATCTACCCCCCCCGGATAAAGGATCCTATTGAGGGCATCGAGATCGCTATACGAAGTCACTCCGTGTTTGCCGCGCCCCTTTTTTGCCGGATGATTTTTTCTCGAAAAAAGGATGTAATTTTCGATCGCTTCAGCGCACTCATCCTTAATTCGGATATAGTACAAATGATTGCATTTTTTCAAATATAGCCATTGCCGCGAGGGATGAAGCATATATAAAATATTTTTCCGCGAGAGATGCAGCCGATCCTCCCATTTAGATAATTCCTCCCATTCGATTGGGCTTCCATCTGATTTATGGCTTTTTGCTCGATAGCAAAGCAAGGAATATTTTGTGCATCGAAATGCTTGAGAAGTAGAGCCTAGCCCGCGCTCGTGTCGATTTCTTTTGGATCGCATGGATACTATTTGCCTTAGTAACAGATTGTATCATAGCACTTTGGCGATTGGGCAAAGGATGAGTGGGGTCATGTATCCGCACTACCTAGGCTCGAAATCGCTTTTTTTAGGCAAAATTCTCTTAAGGAAGATTTAAGCTTCTGTACTATGTATTCAATGAAATCAGTACAGTTTATCGCATCCATGCAGTAAAAATCCTTTTGACCTATAATGATCAAAAGGCATTTATCAATTGAGAAATCGCTTAATTACTATTATAATCTTTTCTCTGATTTCCTAATATTAAATAAGGCATATATTATATATATAATATATGGTATATCTGTATTTATAGATAGTCTATAGATTAGATTAGACATCTAATCTATAGCCAATGGCTACAAAATGGAAGCTTGTTTTTTCCGAGGATTAATGATATAAATAAAAGCGTGCGCGTCCCAATCACTGGGCCGCGCCACACAAAAATAAAAAACTTCAATCATAATGATACTAAGTAACGATAGCTTTGTCAACTATTTAAATGACAACCATTCTCAACAAGCAACCATTTCCGAGCGCCATTATCGCGAATGGATAGAGAGCGCCGTCGAGCCGGCGATTATCGCCCTCAATTTGGAATCTCTAGAAGGGGATACAGCCCTAGAGAGGCTCTCTGAGAATGCGATAGAGTCCATCGGGGCCGCCCAAAAAACACCTCATAGCCACCAATATGCGACCGCGCCCGTGGCTAAAATTTTTAATCGCTATTCTGATATGAGTGGCGAGGGGTGGTGGTGTAGTGGGATGGATGTACTCACAGGGGAAGTTTCCCAGTGGGGATGCTTCAAGCCGGACAGGCCGCGCCTATCTCAAGAAAAGCTTAAGCCGATTAAGTATGAACACCCGGCTAAAACCCCTACAGAAATCTTCGCCCTCCGGGTATCCTACAGAATTGGGCTAAAAATCGCTGAAAAGCAAGGATTAAAGGACGATTACCTAGA
>NZ_CAIP01000254.1 GCF_000297435.1 Microcystis sp. T1-4
ATACGCAAAGATTCCCATTATGAATAAAATCCTTTAAAAATATTATCTCAAAATCTCCCGACAAAAGCAAGCAAAATTTTGCCGATAATTGTTAAGTTTTGTTAACAAAGAAATACAGAGATCAGCAAGGTAAAAAAATGGAAATCTCTTGCCGATCTTGTTTGTAGGTCAAGCTATGATTAGGTTAGGCGAATTTTGCGCTTTGACTAATTGTTAGTGCTAACTTCCGTGGTTTCAACAATTGCCGTCGGTTGGCAGGGAGTGGGTTGAAATTTCTCTGGAAAAGAGAAGCCTAAAAATGATGCGATCGCAAATATGGTGCTGATAATTTTGGCAAGACTGACAAGGTCTTCTCTGTACTTTAACCAATATTTATACATAATCATCAATCCTTTTACTTAGGAGGTGAACTATCTCTAGATTAAAAAAAATCTGATTATTTGTCGTTACTCAAAAGTCATGAAAATGGTACTTTTTTTAGGTACTCTCAAGTAACCTGACAGGGTACTGAAAAGTAATCTTAAGTCCTGTTACCCTTAAAAAATGATGATAAATGAACTAAAAATGACTGAAATTAAACCCCCTTCATGGACTGAATTAGAAATGCTGGTTAATGATCTGAAAAAAAAGCATACAAACAAGCTATTAACGGACGTGGAGACAAAAATATTAAAAGGTATTTTTGATGATAAAAAATATGCTGATCTAGCGGAAGAAATTAGGCAAGAAGAACAGTCAATCAAGAATGCGGCTTATGATTTATTTAAAATCTTGTCAGAGCAAACAGGTGAAAAGATTGGAAAGAGTAATCTGATTACTGCTTTGGCAAGGTGGTATAGAGATAATTCTCAGACATTTGATCATAACAATAAACCGCAAACTCAGCAATCAAATAAAGTTCTTGAATTAGTTATTGAGGTAGGGATAGACGACCTGACACCAGAGAAAATTGATAAGATTAACAACCTTATTCAAAAAATCGCCAGAGACAACACGATCAAGCCTATTATGAAACTTAAAGGCAGTATTCGGCTATTTTTAGAAGGTTCAGAAGATGGACTACAGCGCCTAGCAGATTTACATCAATCGGGGGAATTGCAAGCCCTTCTCAATGAACTTAAATCAGACGATATACCCGAAATTGTCGTCACAAAAGCAGAGTTCACTACAGATGCAAAAGTTATTGAAAAAGCCGAATTAATTAAGGCAATTCGAGAGGGAACAATCGATAAGACAACTCTACAACAAGTTGATTTAAGTGGGGCTATCCTGAGAGGGGCTATCCTGATTGGGGCTATCCTGAGAGGGGCTAACCTGAGCGGGGCTAACCTGAGTGATGCTATCCTGAGAGGGGCTATCCTGAGTCGGGCTTTCCTGAGTGGGGCTTTCCTGAGTGAGGCTGACCTGAGTGGGGCTGACCTGAGTGGGGCTAACCTGAGAGGGGCTAACCTGAGTGAAGCTGACCTGAGTGAAGCTGACCTGAGTGAAGCTGACCTGAGTGAAGCTGACCTGAGTGGGGCTAACCTGATTGATGCTAACCTCAGAAGGGCTAACCTGATTAAGGCTAACCTCAGAAGGGCTAACCTGATTGAGGCTATCCTGAGTGAAGCTGACCTGAGTGGGGCTAACCTGAGAAGGGCTAACCTGATTAAGGCTATCCTGATTGAGGCTATCCTGATTGAGGCTGACCTGAGAGGGGCTGACCTTAGATGGGCTAACCTGAGTGAGGCTGACATTGAAAACGCTATCTTTATCGATGCAACGGGGATCACCCCCGAACAAAAACAGGATTTGATTCGACGAGGGGCAATTTTTGGGGATACTTCTAACGATCGCAGTAAAGTATTAGTTTAAAACAGCCTTTGATCTCCACCTTCAGCAGAGATTTAGGTGGGGGTGGCTGAATAAATGTGAAATATAGACGAGATAAGGGGTTTAGGGGCCTGTTTGGCCAAGCAGATGCAAGATTTTCAAGCTGGTGGCTCAAAAACCTTGTATCTTAACCGGCGATCGCCCCTACTTTTTCAGCCAACCCATAA
>NZ_CAIP01000253.1 GCF_000297435.1 Microcystis sp. T1-4
GCAAGAGGTCTAATAATTGCAAGTTTTCCCTCCCTGACCTTGACAGCATTTTATCATAAGTAAGCTAAAACGGATTTTAACCGCCTATCCTTAAATTAGCTGAATCTCTCCCAATCCCTTTACTGTTGCCTTTTGCCTTTTGTCTCTTGCCTATCCTTAAATTAGCTGAATCTCCCCCAATCCCTTTACTGTTGCCTCTTGCCTATCCTTAGACGATGATTATTTTTCTGGTGCGAAAAGCTCGCCCTTGAAAAAGGGGACAATTATTAATTATTATTAAAAGTATATTTACTAATTAACCAAAATACCAGTGAAACTAGCTCAAGCTCAGACGATATTAACAGACACTTTAACCGTATTTTGGGGAGAATGGCTAGATTTACGCGCGAGAGTCCTTCAGATCGCCGCCACAGGTTTAGTTTCTCCCCTAATCTATATTATCGGTTTCGGGTTGGGGTTGGGAAGCGCCCTTGATCGCTCGATGAAACCCTCACTCGGCGATTCTTATCTAGAATTTATTTTACCCGGAATGGTGGCCCTGTCCTCAATGGCGATCAGTTTCGGGGGAACCACCTTTTCGATATGTGGCGATCGCTTATTTAGTAAAACCTTCGAGGAATTATTATTACTTCCCGTCCATCCCCTCTCATTATTTTTAGGCAAAGTTTTCGCGGGAATTTTGCGCGGTGTAATGACTTCTGCATCAGTGATTCTCGTTGCTATCTTATTTACAGGAAAATTTGTCAGTTTTCTCAATCCCCTCTTTTTATTAGTTTTAATCTTAAATTGTGCCGTCTTTGCCAGTTTAGGGGCAATTGTCGGATTGCGAGTTAAATCCCTCGAAAGTGTCGGTCTCTATAATAACTTTTTAATCGTGCCGATGTCTTTTTTAGGAGCAACTTTTTTCGATCCCCAAACCTTACCATGGCCATTAAAAATTATTGTTTATTCTTTACCCCTCACCTATGCTAGTCTGGGATTAAGAGCCGCAGCCTACGATATAAATCAATTTCCTTGGTTCGCTATCCCCATTTTATTAATCGTCGCTATTCTTCTCTCGATTGTCGGTGCTTATCAATTCTCCCATCAACGGGATTGAATCAGTTATCAGTTATCAGTAATCAGTTATCAGATTTAAGTATTCGGTGAACAGTATTAAGTGGCAAGTTCAGAGCTTTCTTTTCACGGATTACTGTTTAATTTTTACTGATAAAAGTAAAAAGCTCCTGACTCCTATCTCCTGACTCCTTTTTCCCTTGAATAAATATATCCTTTTTTATAAACCCTACGATGTATTATGTCAGTTTACTAATGAAAATGGGCGCTCGACTTTAAAAGATTATATTCCTATCCCAAACATCTATTCTGTCGGTCGTTTAGATAGGGACAGCGAGGGATTATTATTACTCACAGATAACGGTCAATTACAGCATCGTTTGGGTCATCGTCAATTTGCACATCCGCGCACCTATTGGGTACAAGTCGAAAGAATTCCAGACCTAAACGCTTTAGAAAAATTGCGTCAAGGTCTTCCTATACAGGATTATCGCACTCGACCGGCAATAGTTAGCTTACTAGATTTTGAACCGGATTTACCCCCCAGAGAGCCACCGATTCGTTATCGAAAATCTGTTCCCACCGCTTGGTTAGAAATTACCTTAACTGAGGGAAGAAATCGTCAGGTAAGAAGGATGACGGCTGCCGTTGGTTATCCCACTTTAAGATTAATTAGAACAGCCATTACTATTGACAAAAACAATAAATTATGCTTAACAGGATTACAACCTGGTCAATGGCGAGAAGTGACTGAAAAAGAGAGAAAAGCCTTAGAAAGGTTATAATTTCTGTAAGCAACCTTGATAAGTGGCGGGGTGGAATTAAATATAAAATGAACGTAGGTTGGGTTGAAGCATGAAACCCAACGCCCGCATGGGTTACGCTATCGCTAACCCATCCTACAAATAATTGTGCCTACCTACTTAAGTGGCGGGGTGGAATTAAATATATAGCAATTCCCATAGTTGTATGGAAATTACCTAGAGACTTAGAGGAATTACGTTTGCTAATTGGTCAACGACTCGAAGAAATGAATAAAGAGGTAATTGCTTCAATTGTTGGACGAGGTTATATCCTGGATGCTCTATCTGTAGTTGGCATTTAGAGAATTGGTATAAAAACGTCGATAACCACTCCTATTTGCTCAGTCCGTCAACTTCCATGTCTTCCCAGCCATTTCCCCCTGCCAGCACCGCAAGAATCGCAATGGTTAAAATATCCCCCAGTTGGTGCAAGGGAGTCCGTTCTATCC
>NZ_CAIP01000252.1 GCF_000297435.1 Microcystis sp. T1-4
CCCTTAACTGTTCCGCTAGGCGATCGGCTCGTTGTCGTTCCTGTTCGGCTCGTTGTCGTTCCTGTTCAGTAGATTCCTGGGAAGTTAACAACAAGTTACCTTCCCCATCCCACCAGCGAAGCCAGGGAAAGGATTGATTTTGGTATTCCCCCTGCCAAATTCCTAACTCTACCTTTAAAGGAACAATGGGATAATGACCGCGCTGATTAGGAGTCATTTTTTGGTAACGACCATTAACTAACTGGTACATCTCGATCTGGGCCTTGTTAACCTCATAAATTCCATAAAAAGGAATTTGAATCGCTCGCTCATAGATCCAAAATTTACCCTTAACAGGCGTTTTATCCCGTTCTTCTTCACCATTGCCAGAGACAAATTCTAAGGCAATAACCGGTTCAATGGTTTCTTTCCACATCACAAAGGAACGGCGAACTTGACCCTCAATCGTTGTAGGGACATGGGGAACATAAAACCAATCGGGAGCAACAGCCCCCTTTTCTAGGGATTCTGGATACTCTGGTAATCGCCAATAAATCCCACAATCTCGACCCAAACAGTAATTACCGTCAGGATGTAATTGCTCTAAAAGGGGTGTAATAGTATCCGTTAAAAGGTCTGCTTGGGGAGGCTCTTGATAGTTTTTCACAAAACTTCCATCTTTATCAGGGAGTTGGGTGTGGTCGGGTAAAGGGGAATCGCAATAAACCGTGGTCGAAGGTTCCTGAATTGTGGTTGAGGGTTGTGCCGTTGGGGTCATTGAACTCATCTTTAATTCCCCTATTTATTGTTATCTAGCTTTTATTCTATAACTGTTCTTGAAAACCTGCAAAAACTATGCCTGATCTCAATGCTATCCCCGGAATGACCGCTCTTCGCTCCCAGACAAAAGGCGATCCACGCATCAAAATCGCCGTTCTTGATGGACCGATTGACTTAGATCGCGCCTGTTTCCAAGGAGCAAATATTACCCGCCTTGATCCCTATTGGTCGCAAGAATCTCTCATCGATCCGCAATACTTACAAGCCTTTTTAGATGTAGAAAAAAGTGGCAAAAGTGAGGAAGAAAAAGAGCATCTGTTCAAAGAAGCAATCCCCGATAAAAACATCCTCCACAGTTTGCATTTGCGCTTCCATGCTAACCATATTATCAGCACCATTTGCGGCCAGCCAGATTCACCAGTAGAAGGGATTGCTCCTAAGGCTACTGTAATTAATATTCCCATCGCCTATAGCAACGAAGATTTTATTAATCCCCTCAATCTTTCCAGGGCAATTAGTACCGCAATTGAACAGGGAGTTAATATTATCCATTGTGCGGCTTGTCACCCAACTCAAAGCGGATTAGCTCACGAATTTATTGATAAAGCAATTCGTCAGGCTCAAGCTAATAATATCCTGGTGATTGCCCCCGGAGGTAATGATAAAGGAGAGTGTTGGTGCGTTCCTGCGGTATTAGAAAATGTCCTGACAGTAGGAGCAATGAAAGATACAGGCGAGCCATTTAAATTTAGTAATTTTGGTGGTAAATATGCAACTCAAGGGATTCTCGCTCCAGGAGAGAATATTTTAGGCGCTCAACCCGGAACCGATGACCCCATCCGCAAAAAAGGCACTAGCTGCGCCGCTCCAATTGTGACAGGAACAGCCGCTTTATTAATGAGTTTGCAATTAGAACAGGGGTTATCTCCCGATGCAGAAGCAGTAAGAGCCGCCTTGACAAATAGTGCCATCCCCTGCGATCCTAATGAAGTAGAAGAACCGGAACGCTGTTTATTAGGAAAAATTAATATTGCGGGTGCTTATGAACTGCTGACGGGAGAGAAATTACAAACTGTTGAAGCGGATAACAATTCGTCGAATAATATCATAGAATCGGCGGTAATTCCGATGACAGTGACAACCTCGGTTATCCCATCTAATACAACCGAGATGGCAACTCAGGGAATAACTATAACCCCCCCAACAGCAGCGACAATAGAACTGGCAATCCCTCCTAGCAATGCTTCAGAAAATGTTTCCTCAACTGGATTAATACAAAATCATCAAACAAATAACAAGATTGTCTTTAATAGTGTCGTTCCTAGTCAACGGTCAAACCTGGTTTATGTGTTAGGAACTTTAGGTTATGATTTCGGCACAGAAGCGCGTCGGGACACCTTTAAACAGTTAATGCCAACCATCACGAACGATAATCTTGAATTACCTCCCAATCCCTACGATGCGCGGCAAATGGTAGATTATTTAGAAAGTAATCTATCAGAAACTAAGTCTTTAATTTGGACAGTTAATTTAGAACTAACTCCCATCTATGCAATTAAACCCGTGGGAGCTTTTGCCGCCGAGATTTATCAAGTCATGCAATATATGTTAGCAGGCCAAATATTGCCAGAAGCTGACGAAGATTATGTGGAAAGGGTGAGTATCCCCGGTATGCTGACCGAGGAAACCGTGAGACTTTTTTCGGGTCAAATTGTTCCCGTCATCAAGGTTAATAGTCCCCGGGGAATGTATGGCTGGAAAGTTAATACTTTGATTGAATCAGCGCTAGAAACTGTTAGCGCAGAACATGAAATCGCCGATGAAGCGAGGATGCGTCGTTCTCTGACCAGTTTCTT
>NZ_CAIP01000251.1 GCF_000297435.1 Microcystis sp. T1-4
ACTGTGTTAACAGGGACATTTTCATTTACTGTGGTCGCACTTAAGACTAAATCTGTTGGTGTTTCATTGACATTATTTACCACAATTGTCAAGGTTTTCTCAAAACTTAGTCCCCCTTGGTCTGTGGTTTTTACTCGAATACTGTAACTATTCTTGGTTTCAAAATCGGGAGAATTATTAATCTGTAATTGATTCCCCACAATCGAGAATGCTGTATTATCTGTATCTCCTGTTCCTGCTATTAAACTATAGGTAAAGGTATTCCCAGTATCGGGGTCTGTGCTGGAAAATGTTCCAATTACTGTATTGGGGGGAACATTTTCATTTACTGTGGTCGCACTTAATGCTAAATCTGTTGGTGTTTCATTAACATCATTGACAGTAATTGTCAAGGTTTTCTCAAATTCTAGTCCCCCTTGGTCGGTGGTTTTTACCCGAATGCTGTAACTATTCTTGGTTTCAAAATCGGGGGAATTATTAATCTGTAATTGATTCCCTACAATCGAGAATGCTGAGTTATCTGTATCTCCTGTTCCTGCTATTAAACTATAGGTAAAGGTATTCCCACTATCGGGGTCTGTGGTAGAAAATGTTCCTATCACTGTATTAACAGGGACATTTTCATTTACTGTAGTCGCACTTAATGCTAAATCTGTGGGTGTTTCATTAACATCATTGACTAATGCCAGTGAATTACCAATACCAGTAAAACTGGGGACGGTAGAAGAAAAGGTCACATTGAGGTTAGTGCCATCAAAGTCACTTAGGGTTGTAAAAGTAAGCGAGCCTAAACTTAGCGGTAGGGTTGTATTTGGCCATTGACCAAAAAAATCGGCGTAGCGCCAGTTGACGCTTTGATTGGTCTCGGTGTCGTTATCATTGCCGACTTCGTTTGAGGCGTTGACCGATCCAAATAGAGATTGGGTAAAATCAACATCGGCACTATCAAATCGCAGCTCTGTGTTGTCAAAATGAATTCTAAAGCCAATACCGGTTAAAGTTGCGTCGGCGTTGTCTACGTTGTAGGTTACGTTGACAACAATTTGTTCACCGATTCCAAAACTGGTGTTGGGATTTTCTAGAGATAAGGTAATAATTTGACTAGCCATAATGTTTTCTTTTTATGTAAGGTTTAAAGGATGGTGAGGGTGTTTAGATAAGATTGAACTCCTGCTAAGTCCCTTGTCGCGTCGGGAGACATCGCCCCGTCAATGAGGGTGTTGCCTTCAAAGCCCCCGAAGAGGTGGCGCATAGCGATAATCCCGTCGGAGAGAGCATCTACCACGCCGTTACCGTCAATGTCAAAGTAACCCCTCTCGATGCTGGTTTGGAGATAGGTGTTAATTTCGGTGAGGTTACGGGGGGCGTTGGTGGCAACAGCCCCATTGATTAGGTCATCCCCTTCAAAGCCACCAAATAGGTGACGGAGGAGGAGAACGCCATCGGATAAGGCATCATACTGACCGTTGCCGTCAATATCCAATCCCGTTAAGTCTGTATTAGGAATTTCCTGATTACCGAAGTTGAGATTTTCGAGAACTTGGCCGGCGCCAAGGGTGACGGTATGAACCAGGCTCACTGTGTTGACGGGCGCGTAGGGAGAGTCGCCAGCACCGTCATTGCCCGTATTACCGGATTGAGAGCCTGGGGAACCGTCGCCAAGGGTCAGAATCGCTTCCCCGATAGCTAAGACATTGACGCGGGGGTAAGAACTGCCGGTGTTGACCACGTTATCGGCTTCGTTGTCGCCATCGATGATCAGATCGCTCGTTGTGTCTAGCAGGAATTTAAATTCGCTTAAGGTTAATTCTCGCCCTAAATAGGTTTGGGCAATCTGTTGAGAGAGGGTGGCGATCGCCGAAATGTAGGGGGTGGCTTGGGAGGTGCCGCCCATGCTGATGGTGCCGCCGGTCGCATTAGCGCCGGTGATTAAAATACCAGGGGCAAAGACGTCTAGGAGGGGATGACGTTGGGAGAAGGAGGCGATCGCGTCGGCAAAGGTGGCGTAATCGACCGCGCCGTTGCCAAAGGTACGGGAGCCAAAGTCATCGGCCCAGACGGCGCCGACGGAGATAACGTTGGGGTCGGCGGCGGGATAGGACAGTCCGGGAGTGCTATTAAAGGTGTAGAAACTGTTGCCAGCGGCGGCGGCGACGAGAATATTCTGGTTGGCGATCGCCGCTAATTCATCGCCAATGCCGTAGCGTCCGACTTCCGTTGTCCAGTTTTGACTGTCGCCGAGGGAGAGGTTAACGGAGGCGATGTTGTAGGTTTCCGCATTACTGTTGACCCATTGCAGGGCTTTTTCGAGGTGGGCAAAGGAGCCAGAACCGCTATCTTTAAAGACTTTGAGAACAATTAAGTTAGCATCAGGGGCGACAGAGGAAACAATGCTGGCCACATGGGAGCCGTGATTGTTTTTATCGCTGGCATTATTGTCATTATCGGCAAAGTCGTATTGATAAATAATTTTGTCGGCAATGCCGTTGTTGTCTAAATCCGGGCCAAAGAGGTGATGGTTAAGGTCAATGCCAGTGTCGATGATGACAGTGCTATAGCCTTGTCCGGTGATATTAGCGAAGCGAGAATCGGCCCAGAAGTCGTTGAGGTTGAGCAGGCTGAGGGCGTTGCTGTTTAAAGCACTGGATAGGTCAATATTTGTGTTAGCGGTTGGAGAACTATTTAGTAAATTCGAGGGGGACTCGTCATCCACAATGGTGACCGTCGCTAGGCTCTGATTCCCAATCACTGCCCCGTTAGTGGCATTGGTTAATTGGAGCGTAAAGTATTCGTCGCCCTCAACTTTAGCGTCGTTACGAATCCGAATCGTATTGGGCGTATTGAGGAGGGCGTTTTGGACGGTAATGACTTTACTGAGTTCGTTTGCCGCAAAGGTAACTGTAATCGGCGCGTGATTGAAGTCATTATTGACAGAACTAGCGGCGCAACCGCATCCCGTCGCCGTTCCATCGGCAAAGGTCAGGGTAGCGGACACTGTCCCTGCCAGGTTGCCGCTACGGCTGACAACAATCTCGGCGAGGGCAGTCCCGTCCTCGGCAACCAGATAATTAGCGGCGCTGAAGTTGAGTTCCGTTGGGCCGTCGGTGAAAGGAACAATGAAATCTAAGGTGGGAATGGCTAAAGAAACGCTAGAGCCGGTGGTACTGACGCTGAAAATAGGATAGGTTTGTTGCCAACCGTCCTGGACAATTTGGGCAACAGTATAGGTTCCTGGACGTAGATCATTAAAGGTGTAGTTACCGTTAATATCGGTTTGAGTGGAAGTTTCTCCCGTGTCAAGTTGCCCATTATTGTTAGTATCTAAATAGACAGTCCAAACCGACAAGCCTATTTCAGTGGATTGTTTAACGCCATCGCCGTTGACATCGTTCCAGGTTTGACCGGTAATGCTTGCTAATTGATACAGACCGGCATCCCAAGAGAGATTTTCTCCCGCATTGACCGCAAAGTTAGCGGTTTTAGTGGTGGAAGGGTCAACATCGCTATCCAGTGTGTCGTCACTGCCTTGGTTTAATGGGCTGAGTAGATAGCCTTCAGGAGCGGTAAATTCGAGGTAATACTCACCCGAAGTGATGTTGTCGAAGTTATAGGAACCCGTTGCGTCGGTAGTCGCAGTGGCAATAAGCGTGTTGGCGTTGTCGTAAAGTTTGACTGTTACGTTGGCAATTCCTAATTCTCCGGGGTTTTGAATACCGTCGGCGTTAGCATCAAGCCAAACAAAGTCGCCGATAGTCCCCACTCCACCCGTGACTCGAATGGTGGCTTGGGCTGTGGTGGGAATTTCTTGGGTATTCCCAACATTATCGGTGGCGAGGGCATAGAATCGGTAGGTATGCCCCAGTTGTCCTTGGTAGATGGATTCGGTCAGGGTGCTATTGGTTAACCAGGGGGTATAGTCACCGCCGTTGTCAGAAACATAGATGGTGTAGTTGGCTAAAGCGGAACCGGTGTCGCTTCCCGTCCAACTGACGAGAAATTGGGGATTATCGGTCGTTTCTGGCAGGCTATTGATTTGGCTAGTGGGTTTGTCTGTGTCGAGGGTGTTGAAGATGGGCGGGGTTTTAATGGGTTCTTCGGTGTCGAAAATAATTTCGGCTTCAGCGTCAATGACATCCCCCGTCTTTGCGGTAGATTTAGGTCGGATGCTATAGGTTACAAAACCTTCACCACGTCCGTTTTCGTCATTGGTGGGTAGGAATCCCTGTTGTGCGTCTAGAGGGGCTTCTCCTGTGGTGGGATCAACGGTGCTGATGCGCCAGGTCGCAATACCTGTGAGGGTATCAATGGTGGCAGCAATATCTACATAGAAACCCTGGGTTTCAGTTAAGTCAATGCGGGTGCTATGGAAGGCTCGATTACCTTCTAATTCATAGACAGCACCACTCCAGCCATAATCATCAACTCGGAAGGTGCGCCAATCGAGGTCGGCATCAAGTTGTTGGGTGATGAATACCTCTTGAGCGGGGGCAGTGGCAGTGGCGACATTTTCAAAGCGAATGGTATAGCGGAGGGGTTCATCAGTATCGATCCAACGATCTTCGCCAAAGCCTTCGGGACCCAGTATGTCATTGGGATCACTGGGTTGAACGGGACGAGGTTTGTACGGGGGATCATCGTTGTCGTCATCATCGTCGTCGTCATCGTCATCGTCACATTCAGGATCACCTTCTTTACATTCACAATATTCTTCACGAGGCTTGGGTAATGAAATACCTTGAATTACTAAATCCTCAGTCTCCAAGTTACTAATGTTAGAAATAACTAGAGATTCTACAATGTCTGGGTTAAATAACTCTGGAGTAGACCATGTGGTGTCGTAAGAACTGTAAAAGATACTTGTTTCAAGGTTTGTATCACTAGGATTAACATCTTCTGCCCAAAAAGCAAAAACATTGCCATTTATTTCAGAAAGAGATACAGATCCACTAATTGGATGGTCAACAATTACTTGAGGAGAACTCCAACTATTCCCATTCCAGAAAGAACTCATAAGACGCTCATTGCCGTCTAAGTTGTTAATCCAAGTTAACGGCAATAAACCATTTATTACTTCATGTAATTTTGTACTTGTATCATCTCCCGACCTTTGCAAATCAGCTATTGGTGAAGACCATATTCCATTTTGTTGAACTGCGTAAAATACATCCCCCGATTTAATGGTCTGGTACACATCTTCAGCAGAACTATTTGTGCTAATTCCAGAAGAACTTGCTGCAGTCCAAGCCACAACTGGATTATTATCTACATCGTACATTAGTGAAACTTGACCGATGTATCCAAGACTGTCAGGAATTTGGATTGGATTACTCCAAGTAGTTCCATTAAATGTTGAGATATTGATTGAATCTCCAAAAATCTCTTCTGAGGAGTTTTCTTTCGCCCATGCAAGTAAAATTTCACCGCTTGAACTAATAGCTATGCTTGGAGCAGCATCTTCAGAAAAATCATCTTGAAGATTATTTGAAACACTATTTGTCCCGTAGATATTATTCGTACCGGTTTGAGGATCATAAACAATTGTCAGACCATCAGGCAGTATGTTGTTCTCATCACTAAGGATACCAAAAATTGAAGATCCGCCAAATTCTTTACTCCATTCATAAGTGTAGCTAATCTCGTGATTTCCCCAGCGACCACTTGCCGTTATAGAAGCTGAAATTTCTTTAAACTCTGGTGTAGGCAGTAACTGAACTTCAATTACGCCAGAACCAGTGAGTACACCTTCAACTTTGTCAAACAACTCAACTTCTTCTGCTCCGATACGAAGTCCAGCGTTAAGGCTAACATCACCACCTGATGGCCAAGAGGGAAAATCAGCTTGACTATTCCAAGTTGCTGTTCCTGAAATTCCCCCATCAAGAAAGAGGCCAATGCCCTCAATCTCTATAATTTCATATCCACCAATGTTTAACTCCCATTCATTAATGCTAGGTCCGATTGCACCCGATAGCGAGCCACCAACATTCAAAGATGCGGACTCAAATTCATACTCACATTCTTCTTTATTGATTTTCCAATTTGCCTCTACAGCACCATTAACTGCTCCTTCAAGGCGTTTAGAAAGTTGGGCGCTACCCTCAAGTTCTCCATTAAGTTGAGGATTTTCACCCAATTGCCCACTGATGGTTCCCGATAGTTCTATTCCTGTTTTTCCTCCGATAAAAGGAATTACTTTAGGAATACTTATGCTTTTACCAATATTTATCGAATAAGAAAAAGAACTTAACGTGGTTAAATCTTCTGAAGTGCTAGTTAAAAATTGGTTATTATTGGTACTCCAATAAAGATTATTTGAGGATATTAGGAACGAGTCATAATATAAATCCTTGTCATCTCCAATTTCGCTATCATACTTCTGATAAACAGTAACGATCTCTCCTTCTTGTGTAACAACCAAAGATGGATTTGAGTCATTTATGGTATTATTTGTTAAACTGGTAGGTGTAGTCCATTCATAGGTATTGCCAAGTTCTTCTTGACGGCCAATAGAGTAGTAGATTTCAGATTCATTGCCTTCACCTTGTTTCCAGCTAACAATCAATCCCGGAGTTGTTCCATTAATCAGATTGTCTGAAGCCCGAATTGTAAAGTCAGTTCCCGTAGCTTCTGGAATAGGATTCGATGTTACCCAATTACTTCCATTGAAGAAAGCATGAGTAATGTTGCCATCACGAGACCAAATGATGTGTGTTGTACCCTTTGAATCACGAGTCAAAACTGGATTAGTTTCGTTTACATAAGATACTTCTTCTTGAGATTTGCCATAGATAACAACATTTTGATCACTATTTGCATTGATTTCATATATTGGCAGTTCAAGATCGGTTTCTCCATTGCGATCCATGTCAAAGTCGTAATCGCTTAAAGCTAATTCATAACTGCCAGACTCTAAAGAAATAAATGTGAAATTACCTTGTTGATCTGTGATAGCTGTTCCTACTAGGCGATTGTCTTCGCCTCTTGTTTCATAAGCTGCTAATTCTACACCAGCTAGGGGAATAGCTGTTTCTGCATCTAGTAATTGACCCGATAGATTGGACGATGGCTGATACTCTGGATTAACTGCATACATTCGTGCAAATAAATCTTTTGCATCGTAAATTGGCTCATTCTCAGCAGATAGTTGAGATGACATATCATTGAGCATCTTCACATAGTCGCCATAAGTCTGAACACGAGGCACAATGTTACTCAAGAACCTATCCCACTGAGCATCAGTTAATCCCTCTGGACGAATTGAAACTTCAAAACTATTCCAATCAATAGCTGTGGTATTGTCTGCCGAGTAGGTACGAACCTGAAATTCAATGGGGGCAGTGTTGCTGTTAAAATACACAGGCAGAACATTGATATCCCCCGGTCGCAAAATCCCCTGTGGGCCTTCGTTACTCACACCCAACAAATGCAATGGCGCATCAGAAGTCAGTCCCTTTAAAGTCGTTCCTACTTGGGTATTGGTAACACTTTCAATAATCAACAGAGGAGCAATTGTATCCGTATCTCCCGTATTGCCATAGTTAACATTGAAAGTATAATTGCGGTTCGGACGGACTTCCTCTGGCCCTGTAATATTGGAATCCAAGTCAAAACCACTCGCATCTTGAACCGTGATGACATCCTCTAACCGTGCAGTGCTATTACCCTGGTTTGCTTGAACGTCATACAGCCCCAAGGTTTCATTAAAGAGGTCGAAGGTAACGTAAGCTAGAGTAGAATTTTCTAGATAGATATTCTCGGCGGTGATCAGACTTCCATCAGCGGCCCGGAGTTGGAATGTCGTATCGGTAGAAAACCTTGCGCCACGAATTTCCAGGGTAGCTTCACCAAAATTACCAATTTTCCGACTCGCTACGTCAGTAATAGAGAAAGGAATCTCTTGGGCTAGAATTTCATAACTAGGACTTCCTGAAACCTGATCACCATAGCCCAGCACATAGTAGGTTCCCGTTTGTTCAATGGGAATTACAATTTCTGGATCGGTGTTAAAGGGTTGTGTCGTCGTCCAGTCAAACTGTCCCCGCGTTGGCATTGCGCCATAACGCACATACAATTCATTCAAAGATTGATCAGAGCTGCTATCTAACTTCAGACGAATCGCCTGACCAGCAGTGGCATTGAAACGATAGTAAACCGACTGACCTTGGTCTAAATCCCCAGTGTCGGGCGTTCCTAGCGTTAAAGCTTCTACGTCAAGGGCAATTTTCGCATTTGATACACCAGTATTATTACCCTCATTGACTTCGGGAACTTGATTGCGAATATCGCTACGAACAAGGACATAGTAATCCCCTAAATTAACCCCCGGAACCACGCCATTAAGGGTTTCCGTATAACTTGCGCCAGCGGCCACATCCCCGGAACGATTCACCTGGCCAACTAGGACATCTCCAATGTTCCACTGATTATCAGCAGAAAGATAGACGGCATCCGTCCAACTTCCGTAGGCGGACTCGGTCCCTTGATTCTGAACGGTATAGCTCAAGCTAATGGCTTGACCCGGAATGCCACTGGCAGGAACAGTAACACCAGTCACCACAAGATCCGAGGGCGGGGGGATGATG
>NZ_CAIP01000250.1 GCF_000297435.1 Microcystis sp. T1-4
AACGCAATCCCTCGGCCGTACCAAGCATCATGGTCATCGGGTTTAATTTCTAAAGCTCGATCCCAGGATGCGATCGCTTGTTCGTATTCTTTTCCCATTGCATGAATTAAGCCTTTTTCATTCCACAATTCAGATGCTTGAACAGGATCCAGAGATGGGGAATCGCTTAAATAGGCCTTAATTTCGGCTAACTTTTCCTGTCGTTGTTGGGGAGTGAATTGCTGATAGGTATCGAGATCGCCGTCTAAATAAACCAGTCTTATAATTTCTCTTTCCAATATGTCCTTATCCGTCGGAAATTCATAAACTCCCGAATACCAATCAAAAAAATCCGACGCACGACGAATAAAATACCGCAAGGCAAATTCCGGCAATAGGAATACTAAAGTAAAGGGAAATTGCCGCTCAAATCGCTCACGGGATAAGTTTAAATAGCCTAAAATCTTAGGAACTCCGGCCCAGGTTCCCCCATAAACTGGACTTTGACTCGATAAGAAATAGCCTTCACTTTCCGCTTCTTCGTAGCGCAGTAGTGCATTTTCTAAACCGCGCACGAAAAGAATGTTTAGATTGGTATGATTTGGTAGATCGACAATTTTCTCATACAAATTATCGGTTTCTGAATCAAGCTGCAGGACTTGAATATTTTTATTAGGTAAATCTTGACTGATTCCCCGAATAATCTCATCAGCTTGCACGGGAGAACAGCGAACAAAGAGTAAATTAAAGCCATTTTTTCGTCTCAGCGATCGCAGTAATGCTTGATAGGATTCTGCTCCTGTTAGGGGTTGCTCTTCTAGCAATCCTTCAAAATCCGATTCCTGAGAGTTAGTTAAGGGTTTTACTTTTGGGTTTGTCATTATTATATAAGTAGTCATGCAAAATAAATTTCCCAGTGAAGATAGGCAAGAGGCAATAGGCAAAAGCTTCATCGAAATATGTAATTAATTTTGCTTAGGTACTTATAGCTGTATTCAGATTTATGAGGTACACTAATTTTCTCACCTGTTCCCTGTTTCCCGCTCCCCATTCATCATTCATAATTCATCATTCATAATTCATCATTCATAATTCATAATTCATCATTAAACTCCTTAATTTTGGTAATTAAAGGATGCACATCATACCAACTTTTCAACTCTGCATCTGCATCAAAATAAGCATATTGTAAAATACAACGATTGAATAATAATTTACGATGAGCTTCATCATTTTGAATTTCGTTGGTACGATATACCTTAGCCAGAATTTTCCACTGCTCGTGTTCTACTGTTCTCTGATAAACATCTCTAGCTTGAGTTATTGCTCTTTGAGCAGCTTTTGCGGTAATAGGTAAAGCATCCACATGATCTAAAGCGGTTTGCATTAATAAAATTAGGTTTCGTACATGACCTCCAGTCATTAAACATAATCGCTCCAGAACTTCTTGACTTTCAAAAATATCTGTTTCTAGCTTTTTCTTCGGTAAAAATTGCTGCGTTCTTTTCTCAATAATAGCCTTAATTTTTGCCATACCATCAGGATTAATAGTACGATCAAGATTGCGGATCATAATCATCGGTAAAACCATCGGGTCATTATCATAAATATCGCGTAGATCATTGGCCCGATTAGAATAGGCCATTGAAATAGGTATAGTATAAATCAAATGACAATTTAACCCCTTTAATTGATTAGCTCGATCTAAAAAAATCTCATCATGATTAGTTTTATGATCTCGCCGATATATCGGTACGATGCGATCTAAGTTATCAACAATTACCACTAATTTTGTTGAATCATCTAAGACAGTTTTGCTATTATCAATAAACTCATTTAGTGCTGTTAACAGCGTAACAGTATGAGGATTGATTTTATTTCTTATTTCTTGTCTTTGACTGGGAATTGCCCGAATCGCCGCAGACAATTTACCAAAATATTTAATCAAGTCTCCCGTTTCTAATTTGACATCTTCCACTTTAATCTCTGTTAAAGCTAAATCAATTAAATCCTGCCAACGAGATTTTATCCAGTTTTTTAATGGGGTTGAATTAGCCTGTTTTAGTTGTTCTAATAAATGGCGCGTACAGGCAATGAGAATATCTGTATATTGAGCATCTTCTGGATCGATATCATCTTCATCTGCGGCAAAATAAACAACAAAACAATTTTTTTGCTCTAGATATTTTTTCAGCCGCAATAATTCCGTGGATTTCCCCCCTCCTCGATGTCCTGTGTAGAGTTGATGGGTGTAGTCTGTTGGCAGCGAACGAATAATTTTTCTGCCTAAATCTTGACAAACATCAGCATCCGCTCTCACTGCTTTTAGATCCACATAAAAGGGACTATCGGCAGGTAAAGGAACTGGTTTAAAGGCATTAGCAAGATTAGCGATTAATTGTTCAGACATAGGCGACTATAGCTTAATTGATGTCATTATTATAACAATACTTATTGACAAGATGTTATACCGAATCCGCTTTTAATATTACGACTAACTCTCGATCGAACTTCAAAAACCCAGTTATGGATTTTTTCCCCCTACTCCCCACTCCCCAATTCATAATTCATAATTCATAATTCATAATTTCCCCACTCCCGATTAAAATTGAATTGCACTCATATCTAGGGATAAAAAGCGATCGAGTCCTAAATACATCCAATAAATAGAGTTTGGGGATTCCTGAATAGTTTTTTGAAATCCCAAGGCGGCGGCTAATTTCTCATAATCGGGATGAATAATCAAAGTATGTAAATCGCAGAGATTAGGAAAATCTAAGGTCATTCTCTGGAGAGTTTTTTGGGCATCTTGCAGGAAGATTAAACGATATTTTTCTAAATAATTAGCATCAATCATCCAACTGCGAATAAATACCGAAAGACAATTTTCATCTCCCACAGATGCCATTTTAAAAGGATCCTGTTCGTTGATCGCACTTAGATGTAAACTCTTGTTAGGAGAGGTAAAAAAATTCGCTTCCGACTCGTTTGCGGTGGGATAGAGGAGATAAAAACCGACGGGATTAAGATTATCTACCCGACGCAAAACTCGCATACCTGTGGTGTAATCTTTTGACCAACCCCGCAACAGACGAGAAATGCGATGGGGAATTGCTTCAGCATTGCGATTCATCCAGTTATAATTGCGTGTCAGCAAGTTAGCCACAGGAATCGCATCACAACGGGGATTAAATTGATCTAATTGCAATTCTACAGATGATTCCGAGCTATCAGGCTCTAAAATCCCCGTAATTGACTTGATTTTAATTCTGGTTGTGTTGCCGTCAAAAATTTTTTCAATTAAACCAAGGGCCGCTAATTTATCTAACATCATACCCGCCGAGCGTTCGCTGCCCTGGTCCTGATCCTGATAAAATAAATCCGATGCTTGCCGATGAGTACAGATAATGGCAGTGGTGGGAAAAATTAACTGGGATAAAGGGGGTTTTGCCTGTGCCTCCTTGGCGATCGCATAAATCCAGAGACGCAGAAAACAAGTGGCACGCACCCGGGTTAATCCCACTCTCCCCACTAAGCGCTCGATCATTTGTTCTTGTTTTTCCCAAGAATACCAAATTTTCAGGTGTTTGCTCTCCATCTTTTCGGTCCTAGATTCTGACAACGATTATACTTGATACTTCACCCCACTTCACCCCACTTCACCCCAGTTCTCAACCCTCCCCCTACTAGATAGCGCTCATTGTTGTTGCACCTCTAGAACCGACAAAATGGGTGTAGAAACATTTAGGAGACGATTATGAACGATAAAAAATACGGTACTGCTCCCAGTCATACTCAAGCGTGGATTTTTCAAACTTGGTTATCTTTTATTGTCTCTATTTCTGCCACTTCTTTAGGAGTTATTTATCTACCAGTAGATGCGTGGATTAAAGGTTATTTAGGCATGGGTTTACTATTTACCGTCGGTTCCACCATTAATTTATCAAAAACTGTCCGCGATATCGAAGAATCTAAACGCTTAATTAATCGCATTGACGAAGCAAAGTTAGAACGGATATTGAGTCAGTACGATCCCTATAAGGAGTAGTTTTTCCCAGTTATTGGTTATCAGTTTTTTCGATTATTCTCACTCTTTTTTCTGACTTAGGAGAGTTTATATGCTATTCACAACTAATCTACTCAGTGTCACCAAAGGAATAATTTCTCTTTTACAAAATCCCAGTAACATTCTGTCTGTATATGATATTGAAGATGGCTTAAAAGAGAGTTGGTTACAGCGATTATCTTTGCAATATGTTAAAAGCGATCGAGCTACTGCCCAAATGATTGCCCAAAGATATCTAGCCGCTAGTCCCTGTTTAGAAACCCTGCTAAAACTCCCTGAAGATTCCCTGGGTTATCATTATGCTACTCACCTAATTAGTCTCAATTTTGATCCTAATTTTTATCGGTCTATTCAGGTAAATTCTGATACAGATTATCTGCTGCTTCGCCTACGGCAAACTCACGATATCTGGCATATAGTAACGGGTTTTGGTGTCGATGGCATGGGAGAATTGCAACTGAAAGCTTTTGAGTTAAGTCAAACTCGTCGCCCTCTAGCTATTGTCATACTTTTAGGGGGATTATTGGGAGCTTTATTTTCTTCTCCATTTTCCTTACATTCTCTCTGGGAAGAGATTGTCATCGCCTATAATTTGGGCAAAAATACTCGACCTTTTTTGGCGCAAAAATGGGAACTAGCTTGGGAGAAATCCCTGCTAGTTTGGCGGCAAGAATTGGCGATTGTCTCCTCTAAAAACTAAACTAAGAGACAATACAGATAATTATCGGGCTGAAAAAATGGCTCTTCTAGGTTCTGTGTGATAAGTTTAACTTATATAGGATCGATCAATCTTTGTGTCCTTTGTGTCTTTGTGGTTCCTTCCACTCGCTCGCTAGGAAGAATGTATCTTAGAATACATTTTGCCCACCAAACCTAAGAGAGCCAAAAAATTTCAGCCTTTTTTTAGCAAAAGACTTGACAAACTCAAAAATTTTTGCTAACCTTTTAGTATGATGGGAATCCATGTCAGACTAGGGACTCTCTCCACCATCAGGATTTAAGGCTGAAGCGGACTGAAAATTTAATTGTCTCTCAATCTTTCTAATAGTGCGGAGCGGGATAAATTCGCCAGAGAAAGAATTAACTCGGTGCGTTCCGAGATGGGAAGTTGGGCAATTCGTTCCACCAGAGCGGATAATTCCGAATCTAGAGTTCCGAACCTTCCTTCCAGAAGACTGGCTATCATCGATTGACGTTCTTCTAAAGTGCCTTCTTGTTTTCCTTCTTGTTTTCCCTCTTCTTTCCAATCTTCTCGCTGCTTTAGATAAGCTGGTGATAAGTTCATAATGACCTCCTGTTCCTCTGTACTTAAATTATCCCTCAACTCTAAATTCTTGCGCCAGTTGGCCAAGATTTCTAGTAAATTTTCTCGAAAAGGGTTAGGTTGGGGAAGTTCAACTAACTCTTCTACGGCTCGTTTCTGAGTTCCTCCTTTTCCTAAAACCCTCAACCATAAAGTGTCTTCATTCACCGGTAATTGATGGATGGCGACTATGGCTGTTTTGAGGAAGTCAGCTAAAAAGTAAACCCCTTTCAACCAATTACTCTCATCGCTGTCAGCCCTGAATCCTTGAATCATTCTAGCTGAAAAGGTGGGCGTTAAAATCCATAAAACTGGCAATTCTGCTGCAGTCAGAGCTTTGTTTGAGCGTTTCGCCTTCCTTAGGAGGTCATTATGAACAGTATATAACTTTGATATACAACTGCGAATCTCTATTTCTGAGGGAGAGTTGCGGAAAGGTTCAAACAAGCAGGAAGTCGCCGCCATTTTTCCGAGTAACCCTAAAGGGAGTTTATTCCTTGATGGTGAACTGGCCGGTTCAAACCAGACATCAATTTCTTGAACCTCACTTTTTACTTTCTTGCTCTTTCTAATTGTCCCTAGAGGTGCTAACAATTCCTCTAAATACTCCTTAGCAAATTGGTCGTGAATTTGGCGAGTCATTGCAATTGATAATCGAGCCGAAAAAGGACGGTAATAATCTTATTATATCGTCAATAATGAAAGGTTTAAATCGAACCGGAAGAATTAAGAGGTCTTTGACATCGCTTGAGAACAAAAAAGAAAGGCTGGGGAGAGTTTTTAAAATCCATAATTCCCAGCACCGTATTATCATCTACTTTCCGAAAAGAGTCATTAATCGGCAAATAATCATAAATCATCGTGGCGCTGACTTTGTCCCGATATTCCATCATTCGCAGTCTAGCCTGACTTGTCTCTGTTTTTAGCAAGGAGTTGGTCAGCATCAGTAAAGGTTTCAGAGAATTATTTTTCAGTATCGGCAGCTTAACAATCCAGTTCATGGCCGTGGGATTGGGTGCTACCTTAAAAATTTTTCCCTGACCATCTAAAAATAACAGGGGGTGGACATTCTCGGTATCGACAAACTCTTTACCATACCAATTAGATGCTTCTAATAAACCATCCATGGGGTGATTTGTCTGAAGTCCAGAACCTTGCCAAACACCGAGCATAAAGTCTAAACTCACGGGTTCGAGAGCGTCAAATAATTCTAACGCTCTTTCGGTCGTCGTTTGACCAGCTTTAAGAATCGACTGGCAGCTTTCTAATTCTAATGTTTCCATTGTCTCGCTCTCCTTGTGTCCTGACAATGATATTATAGCTTCTCAGCCAGAGGCTGGGGGATTGCCCCTCGGCTAAAATCACCAAACATCCCACATATCTTCACTCAATGGGTCATCGTATCACTCTAGGGTTTCCAGCCATTCACTCATTTCTTCCTTGATGGTTTCTTTAAGTTCTCGCAAATCATCTTTATCTATTAGGCCTTTTTCCAGTAAGAAAGTGTAGAACTTTTTCAGACTACCTGCGTTAGCCTTGAGGCTTGATTGACTGGCCCACAGGGCCTTTTTGATAAACCAATAACCCAAAAAGTCACCGACCATATCTACCCCGTCTTTAGCTTCTACTGCATCCTCATAGAGTAAATATTCGTTGATATAAAAATCTATATTTGAAATATGATTATTAATGGTTTTTTCCGACAAACCTGACGATTCTAGCCAACTCTCGAAATCCTTTAGTAATTCATGATTGACTTTTCTTATCTTTTGACAGTCAGCCTCATATTTCTGGGAATCATCCATCTCAAATTTCTCTCCTCTAAATCGCTGCTCGATGGTCAATAGGGTAATGAATCAAGTCTTTTTTTCCAAGCGTCTAAAGCCGCCATTTTCTCCTCATGGTCAAGGTCGGCCAACCGCCTGAATCGCCTTTCTCTTTTCTGCTAAATAGCTTCAACGATGTTAGACTCAATTTGCTCAATGATGGCGGCCACATCTTCTTCTGTATCTCGAGGTTGGGTTAATTCCACATCCGTTGAGAAGAGGCACATTTGAGTCCAGTCTAAGTTTTCCAGTTCACACTGGTCAATCACCGAACTGGGGATGTTTTTCAGGGTGATGCTATCCCATTCAATGCCGATGAGATTGCTCTGCCGCTCAATTGTCACAATTCTTCCTTGCCAACCACCGATGTCAGTCCCCAAATCTGGGTCAAGTACACCCTGTTTGACGATGACCGAGTCGCCGACTTTGAAGGCAAACTCTGACTCGGAAAATTCGGGCGACAAGCTGGAGGCAACCGAGAGATGATACTCGCTTCCTAGCTCTTTTAACTCAAAATCCACAATCATCCGCTTGTTTTCCGAGAAATAACGGTTTTTCCTAGCGATTAGCTCCTCGATTAGCCCTTGAATATCCGCCTTGAGCCTTTTATCTCCTTTAAGAAGGTCTTTATTAAAAACTCGGTCTATCATCTCTTGCCGCTTTGATTCGGGGGACAACGCCAGATTCCAAGCGATTATCCCTATGGTCAGCAGTGTTCGCATAGATCCCTTCGTTTCATTGGATTTGCGGTAAGGCTCGATAAAATCCTCCAGAACTTCCGACATTGTGACTTCCCCAGAAGGAGAGACGACAATTTCCTTGAAAGCCGATGACTTTTCTCTTAATTTCTTCTCAAAGCTTTTCAAGGGTTTTTCGGATCCTTGGGACATTTTCTGCAGCCTGAGCAGTTCACTAAATGCCTTCGATTTTTTAGCCATGATTGAGCCAGAAAATATGTGTTATTAATCCTGTTGGGTTGCTGAACAACATTGGAATAGGGGAATTGTAACTGCTCTCAGGGAGCGATTGCGCTCTCATTATTAAATCTTAAAGTTCTGGTCTGAGTCGTCAGCTGTTGACTGCTATCCGATACTTTTTTGTTAACATAGATTAGCAATGCACTTTCAGAGATTCTCTTAAAACAGAGGATATCTCCTTCCCAAATCCCCCGCAAGGGAAAAATATGTCTCAAAAGCCGATTTATCTAGATTGCCACGCCACGACACCGCTAGAGCCGCAAGTTCTGGCGGCGATGTTGCCCTATTTTACCGAACACTTTGGTAATGCCAGTAGTATTAATCATGTCTATGGTTGGACAGCCGAGGCTGCGGTTAAACAGGCAAGAGAAACAATCGCCGCTGCTATTAATAGTAGTCCCGAAGAAATTATTTTTACCAGTGGAGCAACAGAGGCCAATAACCTGGCTATCAAAGGGGTGGCCGAAGCTTATTTCGCCAAGGGACGGCACATAGTTACGGTGATGACAGAACATCGCGCCGTTTTAGATCCCTGTCATTATCTGGAAAAATTGGGTTTTGAGGTGACAATTTTACCCGTCAGTGGTGATGGCTTAATTGACTTGGAATTACTAGAAAAATCTTTACGTCCTGACACGATTTTGCTGTCAATTATGGCTGCTAATAACGAGATTGGGGTGATTCAACCTTTAGCGGCAATTGGGGCGATTTGTCGCCAGTATCAGGTGCTTTTTCATACGGATGCGGCCCAAGCAATCGGCAAAATTCCCCTAGATGTGGAGGAAATGAATATAGATATGATGTCCTTAACTGCCCACAAAGTCCACGGACCAAAGGGAATCGGTGCGCTGTACGTCCGGCGCCGAAACCCTAGAGTCCGTCTCGCCGCTCAAATTCAAGGGGGAGGACAGGAAAAAGGACTGCGATCGGGTACACTGTTTACACCACAAATTGTCGGTTTTGCCAAGGCGGTAGAATTGGGCATCAAAGCGATAGAAGAAGACACCAGCCACTTAAATCAGTTAAAAGCCCGTTTATGGGAGATTATCAGTCAATTAGACAGAATTTATCTCAATGGTCATCCTAGCCAAAGATTAGCCGGAAATTTGAATATTAGTATTGAAGGGGTGGACGGTGCGGCGTTATTGTTAGGATTACAGCCAATAGTGGCGCTTTCCTCCGGTTCTGCCTGTTCTTCTAGCCATACCGCCCCCTCCCACGTTTTAACTGCCTTGGGTCGCCCCGAATCTCTCGCTTATGCCTCCCTGCGCTTCGGGTTGAGTCGTTTTAATACTTTAGAAGAAATTGAACTGGTGGGGGAACAGGTGGTTTTAACGGTTAATTCCCTCCGCAAGGCCAAAAATTTTTGACGTTTCGGCTCCTATCCACAAGTTAGTTTCGGTCTAGGTTGGAAAAATTCCGGAAAAGCTTTCTATGATTGCCTTTGACTGATTGCCGTGCCGGTTAATAACACTGATGCTTGGTTTTCAGTCCAGTGAATCATCCAACTCGGTTGTAATCCCAAAACAATAATAAATAAAGCCAAAGCAATTTCGGGAAATCTTTCGGGCCAGGTACTGCGGGGAATGCGCGATAATTCAGGGGTTAAACGACCAAAGAAAACCCGATTAATCATCAGGAGAAAATATACTGCGGTTAAACCACTAGCGACCAAACATAAGAGCGTTTGTATCGGAAAAATCGGGAAACTGCCACGAAAGACCAAAAATTCGGCGATAAATCCCACCATTCCGGGGATGCCGGCGCTGGCCATGGCCGCTAAAATCATTAACATTCCCGTGATTGGTAAACCTCTTTCTGGATTTAATAAACCGCGTAGATAATCCACATCCCGGCTGCCGGTTTTTTTATACACTACTCCCACCAACAAAAATAACAAAGCGGAAATTAAACCGTGACTAATCATCTGCAAAATCGCCGCAGTGATGCTTAATCTGGTGGTGGCCGCCGCCGCTAGTAAAATATAGGCCATGTGGGAAATGGAAGAATAGGCGACTACTTTTTTCATATCCTTTTGGGCAATAGCGCAACTGGCCCCGTAGAGGGCGCTGATAGCTGCTATCGTTGCTAACCAAGGGGCGATAGTCACCCAAGCGTCAAGAAATAAACCGACTCCAAAGCGCAGCAGTCCATAGGTTCCTAATTTGAGTAATATTCCCGCTAAAAGCACAGAAACGGGGGTAGATGCTTCGACGTGGGCATCCGGTAGCCAAGTATGAAAGGGAAAAATAGGGATTTTGATGGCTAATCCAATCAGAAGGGGGATGAGGAGCAGTAATTGGGTTTTAACGTCTAAATTATTCGATAAAAGGGGGTTATAGGCGAAATTATTAGCACCGGTTAGCCAAACTAAGCCGAGGAAAGAGATTAGCACTAAAAAGCCTGAAATTGCCGTGTATAATAAAAATTTCATGCCCGCATAACCGCGTCTTTGACCCCCCCAAATGGCAATGAGAAAGTAAAGCGGGACGATTTCTAATTCGTAAAATAGGAAAAATAGCAGTAAATCCTGCGCTAGAAAGGCCCCCGCTACTCCGGCATTGAGTAACAAGAGCAGAGAATAGTAAAATTTCGGTCGGTTAACCTCTGTACCACTAGCATAAAGAGCAATTATTGTCAAGATGCTGTTAAGAAAAAGTAATGAGAATGACAATCCATCAACACCGAGGGCATAATTGAAACCGAGGAAATTAATCCAAGGCAGGTTAACCGTGAACTGCATTTGCGGGTTACTAGGGTCAAATTGCCAGCCAAGGAGAATATTAAGCAGTAAGAGAACGACAGCAAGAGTTAGAGCTAATCCTCGCACTTTTTTCGCCTCTAGAGGCGTGTAGGCAATCAGTATCGCCCCTATAATCGGTAGCCAAATAAAAGCGTTGAGCATTCTTTAATGGGCATGATAAACCTTCCCATTATTGCCTGAGCGGTCAATCTTTAGCAATATAAACTGGTGAACATTTAAGTGGGTGGGTGGAATTAAATATAAAATGAACGTAGGTTGGGTTGAAGCATGAAACCCAACGCCCGCATGGGTTACGCTACCGCTAACCCATCCTACAAATAATTGTGCCTACCTACTTAACTTAACTAACGATGAAACAAGAAAAGATCACTCTCAGTCAACTCGAAGGCTTTCTATTTAAGGCGGCGGACATTCTTCGCGGCAAAATGGACGCTTCCGAGTTCAAAGAATTTATCTTTGGGATGTTGTTCCTCAAACGCTTGTCAGACGAGTTTGAGCGCAAGCAAGCGCAACTCAAGAAACAATATGCACACATCCCAGACCCGTCGCTGCTGGCCGAACTCCTAGAAGGCGAAACCTCCTATGGAGAAACATTTTTCGTACCTCCTCGCGCTCGCTGGCATCAATCCTGGCGCGACGAAAACGGCCAGGAAGTGCCGCCGCTCAAACACCTTAAGCAGGACATCGGCAATATGCTCAATAAGGCATTAGCGGCGGTAGAGGATGCTAACGATGCCTTGGCGGGAGTGCTGAAGAATAACATCGATTTTAATGCCACCAAGGGCAAAACCAAGATACCTGACCAAAAATGGAAGGATTTACTAGATCATTTCAATCAGCCCCAATTTGTGCTGGTCAACGATAATTTTGAGTTTCCCGACCTATTGGGTGCAGCCTACGAGTACCTAATCAAATACTTTGCCGATAGTGCCGGGAAGAAAGGGGGAGAATTTTACACGCCGGCCGAGGTGGTGCGGCTGTTGGTACAGTTGGTCAAACCCCAAGCGGGCCATACTATCTACGACCCTACCGTGGGGTCGGGCGGTTTCCTTATCCAGTCCTATCAATATGTGGAGGAACAGGGGCAAAACCCCCAGAATCTGGCACTCTACGGACAGGATTCTAATGGTACGGTCTGGTCAATTTGTAATATGAATATGATCCTCCACAACATCACCCGCTTCACCATTGAAAACGGGGATACTCTCGAAGATCCGCTCATTTTAGAAAACGGACAGATTCGCAAGTTTGACCGAGTTCTGGCTAATCCGCCCTTTTCCCAGGATTACAGCCGGGCTAATCTCAAGTTTACCAACCGCTTTCGCGAATTCTGCCCGGAAAAGGGGAAAAAGGCGGATCTGATGTTTGTCCAGCACATGATTGCCAGTCTTAAACCCGACGGCCACATGGCCACTATCATGCCCCATGGGGTGCTATTTCGGGGGGGGAAAGAGAAGCTGATTCGAGAGATCTTAATTGAGGATGATCTGATTGAGGCGATTATTAGTTTGCCCCCGGGGTTATTTTATGGCACGGGTATCCCGGCCTGTGTGTTGGTGGTGAATAAAAATAAACCTGATGAATTACGCGATAAAATCCTTTTTATTAATGCCGATCGAGAATATGCTGAGGGAAAAAACCAGAATAAATTGCGCCCCGAAGACATTGAAAAGATCGATTATGTCTTTACCCACAAGCGAGAATATCCCAAATATAGCCGCTTGGTAGATAAGTCGGAAATTGTCGAAAAACACGACTTTAATCTTAATATTCGCCGCTATGTGGATAATACGCCAGACCCGGAACCGGAGGATGTAAAAGCTCACTTGATGGGGGGTATTCCGCAGGCTGAAATTGCCGCACAAAAGGATACTTTTGCTAAGTTTGGCATCAACACAAATACCCTATTTAGACCCCTACGCCCCGGCTATGCTAGTTTTTGCCCAGAAATTGCCACGAAAGCCGCTATTAAAGAGAATCTGGAAGCTAATCCCGATTTACAAGCAAGGATAAGCGACCACTATACTACGCTTAAAAATTGGTGGCGAGAAGCGCGGGATGATTTTGCCAAGTTGGAGGGAAATAATATTATGCCCCAAGTGCGGCAGCAATTACTGAGCAGCCTTAAACAGCAGCTGATTCCTTTGGGGGTTTTGGATGAGTTTAAATCGGCGGGGGTGTTTGTTAACTGGTGGCAGCAGATTCGCTATGATCTAAAGACTATTATTAACACTGGCTGGCATCATACTCTTATCCCTGATCAGTATTTATTAGCGGCATTTTTTCAGGCGGAAGAGGCGGCAATTGAGGAACTGGAAAGTAAGATTAGTGCAGTCCAAGGGGAGTTAAGCGAAGCGGTAGAATCAGCGCAAGAGGTGGCGAATTATGAACCAGAAGAGGAAGAAACTGTTAGCGCCGCATCGATTAAGAAATGGCTTAAAGAGTTGATAGATGACCTGAAGCAATCCCAGGGCGATTCAGCAGCCAGAGAGCGCCAATATTACCAACAAGAATACAATGTTATTACTGACATTGAGAACCGAATCAAGTTACTTAAGAATACGCTTAAAGAACAGCAGGGTCAGCTTGAGTTAAAGCTGCGCTTAAAACGGGTTGGTGATGAGGAATTTAAGGCTGAAACTGTTGAATTACTTGAGCAGGTACAAAATCAGCTTATGGGGTTAAATGCCAGTAAAAAGGAAGAAAAGGCCAAGATTAACGCGCTTAATAAGGATAAGAAAGCCTTGGAGATTAAATTATCTTATCCTGAGGGATTACTGACTGAAATAGGAGGACAGTTAAGGGATGAAGAGGCGAAAAAATTGATTCTAAAAAAGCTCTATGATTGGGTATCGGAGCAGCTTAATCGTTACTTGAATGGGGAAAAGCGGGGACTTGTCGCTAAGGTTGAGAATCTTTGGGATAAGTATGCGGTATCAAGTCAGGAAATGGAGGCCCAGCGAGAGCAGACTTTAGGAGAATTAAATGAGTTTTTGAGTAAGTTGAGGTATTTGGCGTGATGAAAAATTGGGATGTAAAAAAACTTCGTGATCTTGCTGATATACGAGTTAGTAATGTTGACAAAAAAATTTATCCTAGCGAACGACCTGTAAAGCTTTGCAACTACATGGACGTTTACACAAATGAATATATTGATGGATCAATTCAGTTTATGGAAGGTTCTGCAAACGATGCAGAAATTGAGCGATTTGGTTTAAATATTGGAGATGTAATTATTACCAAAGACTCAGAAACTCCTGATGATATTGGTATTCCCACCGTTATACATGAGCAAATAGATAACTTAGTTTGTGGTTATCATCTGGCACTAATTCGACCTGACAATGAAAAAATTGATTCTATCTTTCTCTCTAAATATCTTTCAACTTCACGAGTAGCTAATTATTTTGCTCTTCATGCTAGTGGTTCTACACGCTTTGGGCTTCCTATTGGAGCAATTGAGTCAGTTGAAATTTTAACGCCCCCAATTAAAGAACAAACCCAAATCGCCACCATCCTTTCAACAATAGACCGCGCGATTGAGCAAACCGAAGCCCTAATTGCCAAGCAGCAACGCATCAAAACCGGACTAATGCAGGACTTGCTCACCAAAGGAATTGATGAAAACGGCAATATTCGCAGTGAAGAAACCCATGAGTTTAAGGATTCACCGCTTGGAAGGATTCCGGTTGAGTGGGAGGTGAAAAGTCTTGACGAACTAACAACAAAGATTGGTGACGGAATACATACAACTCCGGCTTACTCTGAAAACACCGGATTCTTCTTCATAAATGGAAATAACCTAGGGGATGGATCAATTCACATTACTTCCGATACTTTGTGCGTCAATCAAGGCGAATTTAGGAAATACTACATTGAACTTGACGATAGAACGATTTTGTACTCAATCAATGGTACGATTGGGAATATCGCATTTTATAAAAATGAGCCAGTGGTTCTCGGAAAAAGTGCAGCGTATATAAAATGCAAGAAATCGGTAAATGCTCGCCTAATTTATCACATCCTCCAGTCAGAGCCAGTACACCGATTTTATGATTATGAACTTACCGGCTCAACTATCAAAAATCTTTCATTGGCGGCGATGCGAGCAACCCCAATCAAGATACCCCGAATGCAAGAAGAACAAGAGTTCTTAGCGTGCAGGCTGGACTTGTGTGTTTACGAGATAGGGCAAGCAAACAATTGTCTATCTAAACTCCGCTCTCTCAAAACTGGACTTATGCAAGACCTGCTAACAGGCAAAGTCCGAGTTACCGAATTAATTAAAGAAAGGGAGACAGACAACCTATGAAGTCTCCTATTCCACCCCGCGAAACCCTCACCGTTGAATTTAAAAGCGATCAGAAAAAACTCTCAGATCGTGACCTTATCGAAGCCATTACCTGCCTAGCCAATACCGACGGCGGCGAACTTTGGTTAGGCGTAGAGGACGACGGCACAGCCACAGGACTACACCCAGAACACCGACATCTAAACGGCTTAGGGGGTTTAGTCGCAGCGCGTACATCCCCATCCCTCACCGTCCAAGTTGAAACCCTCACCATTGAAAACATAGAAGTCGCTCGGATTCAAGTCCCACAGGCAAAGGGAGAAGTCGCCACCACCAACGGCGTATATTTGCGCCGCCGCCTCAAACCAGACGGAACCCCCGAATGCGTCCCCATGATGCCCCACGATCGCACGAGTCGCGCCAGCACCTTCGGCTTAGTGGATGTATCCGCTCAACCCGTTGCAGGTAGCACCCGCCAAGACTTTGACCCCTTAGAACGGGAACGCCTCCGCCAATGTATCCAAACTTATGGCGGCGATCGCATCCTCCTAGAACTTGATGACGCAGACCTTGACGGAGCCTTGGGACTAACCGCTCGACAACCAGACGGGAGCCGCATCCCCACCCTGACAGGATTGCTTCTCATCGGACGTGAAACCGCCCTGCGTGACCTCGTACCCACCCATGAATTTGCCTTTCAAGTCATGGCACAGCAAGCCGTCCATTTCAACGAATTTCGCCGCTTTCCCCTCCTCAAAGCCCTCGACTGGCTAGAAACCAACTTTCGCCCCTACAACCCCGAAGAAGAACTACAAGTCGGTTTATTTCGCGTCCCCGTCCCCAAAGTCGATATGAGTGCCTTTCGCGAGGCGATCGCCAATGCCCTCATTCATCGCGACTATCACGAACGCGCAGCCGTTCACGTCCGATTAGAAGATGAATCTCTTGTTATCAGTAACCCAGGGGGCTTAGTCGATGGAGTCACCCTCGCCAACCTCCTCACCACCGAACCCCGTCCCCGCAATCCCCGCCTTGCCGATGCCATGAAACGGATCGGATTAGTAGAGCGATCAGGACGAGGAATAGACAGCATTTATCGCGGCTTACTCAGATTTGGCAGACCAGCCCCCAACTACAGCCAGACAGATAGTAAAACAGTCTTTTTGCGCCTTTCCACCGATGCCGCCGACCTAGAGTTTCTCAAACTGGTAGTTGCCGAAGAAAATCGCCAAGGTAAAAGCCTGCCCATAGATAGCCTCATCGCCCTAGCCGCTTTACATGAAACCAAACGACTCAGCGCCGAAGAGTTAGCAACATATATTCAACGAGATATTCTCCAAGCCAGAAAAACCTTAGAATTCCTCAACGAAATCGGATTAGTCCAAGCGCATGGCATCACCCGCAGCCGTACCTATACCCTCGCCCCTACCGTCTATCAAGCCGCAGGACAAAAAGCTGAGTACACTCGACAAATAGGCTTCTCAAATCTCCAAAATGAGCAGTTCGTCCTTAACTACGCCGCTCAACATGGGCAAATCAAGCGATCGGATGTGATGGATCTCTGTCGTCTAACCAAAGATCAAGCCTCTAAACTGTTACAGAAGCTCAAACAACAAGGTCGCTTAAACCAGCATGGTATGCGCCGTGCAACCTTTTATACAAAAGTCGATTAAAGCCATTATGAGCCTTTATGAGCCAAGTTATGAGCCTTTATGAGCCAAGTTATGAGCCTTTATGAGCCATTATGAGCCTTTATGAGCCATGGATCTCTGTCGCCTCTCTGAAGGACAAGCAAAAGAATTGCTTAAATGGATGTAAACGGATGGATTATCCGATTAACCCTACAAATTTGGACTCATTATCGCCTCCACTCCGTACATAAGAATGAACTTTCTAAAATTGATATAGAGGTTTTGGAGCAAAAAATTTCCATTAAACTAATTTAATATCTCAGAAGTATCCCATGCAAGCGATCGAATTTAAAACCATCCTAAAAAACGGCATAGTCACCATTCCCGCCGAATATTCTTCTGAATGGGAAGGTAAACAGATCCGCGTCATCATCTTAGAAGATAGCAATACTGACACTTTGCGAGAAACAACTATTTCCCTATTTGAGCAAAATAAAATCAGTCTAGGGACAGCAAGGGAAATATTGGGAATAAATCAGATTCAAATGCAGAGATTGCTGTCAGAGCGTGACATTTGATGAGTAGAAAACGGGTTTCTCGGAGAAACCCGTTTTCTGTGCGTTACTCAACGGATTTAGTATAAGACATTTAACCCCGTTCTCCATAGATACTTTCTCGGCTAATATCTTGATCAGATAATTGGGAAAAATTCTTATCTCTATGACTTTCTGCCCATTCTTCAAAAGCTTTTATCCATTCTTCAGGGGTAGCCGTTTGACAAAAAGATAATTTTTGATAGTCTTTTATTGCTTCTATTGCTCCATTAGATGTTAATTCTCTTTCTAGTTGTTGTTTTTCTTCTTCAGAAAGGGATATAATAATTTGTGCTAAAGTTTTAACCAGTTGGTTGTTCATATCCGTTAATGCTTAAATATTTTTTATGTATAATAACCTATTATAGCGTTTCTCATATCAGAGAAGTACAGGGAGCATCTCACTTACGCGATAAGTAATTATACTTAGCCTAAAAGCCACTCTTAATCGTGTCTTGGAACGAAATAGAGGCTTTTAAAGACTGCGTACATGGAGAATTAAAACAAGAATTACCCTCGAAAAGCCTATTTTTCCACTAAGTATTTATGCTCATTGCAAAGGTGAGATGCTCCCGAAGTACAATTCAACCCTGTCCCCTGACTTCAAGGAAGATTTAGGGTTCTCTTATTCTTTGTGTGATAAGTTTAACTTATATAGTAGCGATCGATCTTTGTGTCCTTTGTGTCTGGAGTGGTTCGTTCCACTCACTGCCCCAAGACTGTATCTTAGAATATATTATTTTACCCACCAAACCGGGGAGAGCCGATTTAGACGAAAAACCTCATAAATACAGTTAAATAAAGGTTATCTGGTCATGAACAAAACACCTCAACCTATCAAACTCGATGAGCGCAACGGGGTCGAAAAGCCCTTACTTGATCAACTGTACGGTTTAGATTGGGCAATATTGGATTTAGAGACAAAACAAAAACCACAGGATACTTTTAGAGAAAGCTTTACCGAGGTGGTGATGCTGCCAGTGCTGCGAGAACAGCTTACAATCATCAACCCCTGGCTAGAAACCGACCAAATAGAAGAAGCCATCAAACAACTCACCGCCAACTTCCCCAGCACCAACTTACTGGAAAATAACCGCCACGTCTTTAAACTGCTTCAGGAGAATACCAGCGTCTCAGAGAACCGTAAAACAGGCGAAAAAAGCCCCACCGTCAGGTTTATCGACTTTAACCACCCAACTAACAACCGCTTCATCGCCGTTTGCCAGTTTAAGGTGCGGATTCTAGGCACAGAAAACCACATCATCCCCGATATTGTCCTCTTTCTCAATGGGCTGCCAGTGGTGGTCATTGAATGTAAATCCCCCAAAGTCAAAGAACCCATTGCCGAGGCGATCGAGCAACTCCTCCGCTACAGCGAACAGCGCGGCGCTAAGGGCGAGGGCAATACCAGCCTCTTTTTCTATAACCAGTTTGTCGTAGCTACCTGCCGCAATCAGGCAAAATTTGGCACCATTACCACCCACACCGAAAAATACTTCTTCCGTTGGGCTGACCCCTATCCCCGCACCCTAGAACAACTAGAACACGGTATTAGCTCCCCCAACGACCAGCAGCGACTGGTGGCGGGAATGTTTGCCCCCGATAACCTCCTAGAGATTATTCGCAACTTCACCCTTTTCTCCGTCAACAACAAGGGAGAAACCATCAAAATCGTCGGGCGTTATCAGCAGTTTCGTGCCGTCAAGAAAGCCGTGGAGCGCCTCCTAGAGGGCAAAACCCCCCGGGAGCGCAGCGGCATCATCTGGCACACCCAGGGGTCGGGTAAGTCCCTTACCATGATGTTTATGGTGCGGGCCATGTACCGCCATAACAACCTTTCCCAGTGGAAAGTGATATTTATCACCGATCGCACCCAACTAGAGCAGCAACTCGCCGAGACCGGCCAAAGTGTTGGCTTTACCGTTAAGCCCGCCAATAGCATCGCCAAACTGAAGGAACTACTTCGCAGCGACTCCTCGGATCTGGTCATGGCCATGATCCACAAATTCCAAGAGCGGGAACTGCGGGAGACCTTCCCGGAGCTAAACCGGAGCAGCAACATCCTGGTGATGACCGATGAGGCCCACCGCTCCCAGTACAGCCTGCTGGGGACAAACCTCGACAAAGCTCTCCCCTACGCTTCCCGTATTGGCTACACCGGCACCCCCATCGACAAAACTGAGAAAGTTTTCGGGGACTACATCGACAAGTACACCATGGGCCAGTCCATCGAGGACGGCGTAACCCTAGAAATTGTTTACACCGGGCGCACCCATAACGCCGAGGTGTCTGATCAGACAGCTATGGATGCGGCTTTTGCCGATGTCTTCAGTGAGTACAACCTGCAAGAGCGGCTGCAGATTTTGGGCCATGGTTCGCGGGATGCCTACCTAGAAGCCCATCCCACTATCGCCGCCAAAGCCAAGGATATGGTGCAGCACTATCTCCAGTGGATTTTTCCCAACGGCTACAAGGCCCAGGTGGTGGCGACTTCCCGGGAGGCGGCGGTGCGGTACAAAGAGCATTTAGATGCTGCCCTGGCCGAGGAGATTGCCAAATTGGAGCAGGGGAATCCCCACCGGCTTAACCTCGATCGCCTGAAACGACTTAAGACCGATGTGGTCATCTCCGGCAGTCATAACGACCTACCCCACCTCAAGCAATACAGCAACTCCACCCGCCACGATACTACTATTAAAAGCTTTAAACTGCCCTTTGACGCAAGGGATGAGGGGATTACTGGAGATGTGGGCATTGTCATCGTCAATAATATGCTACTGACTGGCTTTGATGCCCCAGTAGAGCAGGTGATGTATCTCGATAGGGTCATCCAGGCCCACAACCTGTTACAGGCGATCGCCCGTGTCAACCGAGTCGGCGGTGCGGACAAGGATAAAGGCTTTGTCGTGGACTATGTGGGCATCGGCCACCACCTGAAGCGAGCTATTGATAACTATGACGAGCGAGAGCAGCAAGAAATCGAGGAAACCTTAAGTTTTCCCGAGGACGAGATCCGTCAGCTTGAGGATGACCACCGGGCAATCCTTGCACTGTTGAAGCAACATGGACTCACCGACCTGAACGATCAAGATGCCTTTTTCGACCTCTTCTATGATGAGGATGTGCGATTCGAGTTCATGCTGGCCTTCAAGAAGCTGACCCGCAGCCTTAACTTGGTCTATCCCGCCAAGGAGGCCTTGAACTATATGAGAGACTACCAATCTCTCACCGCAGTGAATGTACTAGCGGGGAAGCACTTCCGCGACGAGCGCCTGAGTATGAGGGGAATCCCACCCAAGCTGCGGGCCCTGACCGACCAGTATCTGCAATCAAGGGGAATCGACGAGAAAGTTAAACCGATCTCGATCTTGGATAAGGACTTTGAGAGCCATGTCCAGAAACACCAGCGAGTCAAAACAAAGGCCGCCGCAATCGAACACGCTCTCCGCCACTATATCGAGATCGATCTGGTGGACGATCCCGAACTGCAAGCCTCCTTTTCTGAAGCACTGAGAGCCATCTTCGAGGAGTTTAAAGACAATTGGGACAAGATTTACCAAGAACTGGAAAAACTACGCCAGAAGGCGAGAGAAGCAAAAAATGAGCCTACCTACGGACTGGACAGGAAAAAGCAGCTGCCCTTCTTTCGGATGTTCAAACGGGAGTGTTTTGGAGAAGCGGCATTAACTGACGATATGGTTTCTCAGATGGTCGCTCTCACTCAACAGGTATTTACCGTTGTTGAGCAGGAGTTACAATTAACTAGCTTTTGGGAGAGCATTCCCGCTCGCAAGAAACTTAAGGCAGAGATTCAAAAAGTGTTACTCTCTCCCGACTTTTACCAAATTCCCAATCTTATGGACAATCGAGAACAGATTATCTCGCGGGTGATGGAAATAGCAGAGAAAAATAACGACCGAATTTTTTAGGCTGAATCGAGTAAAATTGAGCGACTTTTAATATGAAACTTGACTATAAAATCATTTATTCTTCCAGTCGTAAGACCCTGACCATTACCGTGGAACGTGATCGCTCGATCGTCGTCAGAGTGCCTACTGGTACTCATCCCGATAAGATCCAGCAAATAGTAGAGTCACGCAAGCAGTGGCTCTATGAAAAAATTCACCACGAGCAAAAGTATCAAGTCCCACTTCATCCTCCTGGTAAGGAACTGGTTAATGGCGAGTCGCTTCTTTATTTAGGGCGCTCCTATCGTTTAGAATTGGTTGATGATGAGACAGAAATAAAGTTTATTAACAATCGCTTTCTAGTACCAAAGGCACTAACAGAGAATGGCGGCGAGATTTTTCAAGATTGGTACATTCAGAAGGCAAAAGAGAAGATACTTCCTCGTGTCAACCTTTATGCTAAAAAGCTTGGTGTCAGGTTTAATCAGGCTAAAATTACCGACAGCAAATATCGCTGGGGTTCTTGTACACCCCAAGACAATGTTAACTTTAACTGGCGATTGATCAAAGCCCCGATGTTCGTAATTGATTATGTGGTAGTTCATGAGTTAGCGCATCTGATTGAATCGAACCACACTCCACGATTTTGGCAGATTATCAGGTCGCAAATTGCTACTATGGATAAGGCCAAGCAATGGCTTAAAGAACACGGTCAGATGTTGGAACAGTCACTATAATTTTGGAAAATAAACCTAATTTAAATCTGCTGGGATTAGCACCCATAGCCATTTTACCCGATTATATCGTCTCAGAGTCTCCCCAAAAGGAAAACCTCATAACTCACCATTAAGATAACTGCTATAATTAGGGTCTGGGGTTTGACTCGGTGTCAAAAAAATTTCAGCTAATTTAATTAAAGTAGTTCGATTAATCTTACCCTGGGGACTTTTTGGTATCTCTGGTAATTTTATCCAATGTTTCGGCAGTTTATAATTGACTAATTTATCCTTAATCTGGGATTTAATACTTGTCTGGTTTATCTGAGAGTTAACGGGTACATAAAAAGCGACAATTATCTGTCCCCATTTGACATCTGGCAACCCTAAAACCACCACATCTTTAACTAAATTAGTTTGTCTAATGGCAGTTTCTACCTCAAGAGGATAAACATTTTCTCCTCCGGTAATTATTTTTTGACTATCGCGACCAATGATATATAAATAACCACTTTCATCCAAATAACCTAAGTCATCGGTCTCGAAGTAGCTTGCTTGATTAAGATGGGGATAATAGCCTAAAAATAAAGATTTCGCTTCAATAATAATTTTCTGGTTATCGGGATTAATTTTTATCTGAGCATGGGGTAATAGCTGTCCACTACTATTATTGCCTCGTCGAAAATCTTCTGGTTTAAGGGTGACAATTTGTGAGGCAGTTTCCGTCATTCCATAGGTGGGAGACAGAGAAATATTATATTCTCTAGCTTTTTCTAGTAAAGATGGCCATGCAGGGGAACCTCCTAGGAAAACTGTTTTAAAATTGGCTAACCATCGAGGATCATTTTCTAGAAAAAATTGTAATTGACTGGGGACTAAGGAGATAAAATAATCTTGAAGATTGAGATTATTTACACGCTTTTGTTTGATTTTATGGTAAGGAATAACAGCAAAATCTCCCTCTGTTAAAAAACTTCTGAGAAACTGCATTAAACCACTAACATGATATAAAGGTAATAGGCAAAAAGAGTTAACCTGCTTGACTTGAAAATATTCAGAGAAACCTTTGACAGAAGCAGTTAAAGTTAACCAGTTATGGATAGCAAAGCGAATTTTTCCCGAGGTTCCCCCCGTGGGTATCATCAGAGAATTAGTCAAAGGATTGACAGGAGGAGAATTATAGTTAAAAACCTTGATATTTTCGCCAAAAATATAATCGGGTTGCATCAGAGAGAAAACCTGTTCCCATTCGTTAGTTTTCCAGTCGGGATTAGCTAAAAATAGGCAACTTTTTGACCTGACGGCAGCCAAGAATATCGCTAAGAATTTAAGGGGATTGCCTTCAGCAAGCAGTATAGTTAATCGAGGATTATCTGCGGCGATAAATTGCTGAGAATAGGACTGATATAATTGATAAAATTTTTGGCTATTGTATCCATATAACCAATCTTTTTGACTGAGATATGCTAATTGTTTGCTGATGTCGTCCACAGTTTTCCTAACCAATCGGGGTCACTATTATTAAACCATTGTTGCACACCAAAACCTAAAGCTCGCTCCTTTTTGGGGTATTCTTGTGCTAGACGTAGAGCGGATTTTCTGCCGATATTAGTTTCTAAAACCGAGGAAAACACTAAATCTAAGGGATATTTTTCCCAGAGATGTCTTAACCCTTGGATTGAACCGGTAATAGCAGGTTTAATCACAAAAATTCCTCGCCATCCCCGTTGATAACATTCCTCTATTTGTCGAAGATTGCCTAGGGATTCATCTAAAGCAATTCCTGTGGTAAAATCTTGACTTAATTGCAACATTTCTAACCATTGAGACGGGGGTAAAGGTTGTTCAATAAATTCAATTATTTGACATTCATCGGCAATTTTTAACCAGATTTTACTCTCAGCAATACTTAATCCCCCATTGGCATCTAAACGCAATTTAATGTTCCTGGGTAATCGGTCAATTAATTTTTCAAATAAGGTTAACTCTTGCTTGAGAGAATTAACTGCAATTTTCCATTTATAAGTATTAGTTTGATTGACGGCTAAAATATCATCCAGACAGGGAAATACTGCCGCACCAGTGGGTAATAAATAACTATAGTTTTTTGTTTCTAATTCTCTTGATTGATTCTCTATACTTAAATCTTCTAAAGCTGATTCAAAGGCAAATTGACAAGCGGGAAATTGTTCAGGAATAGAAAAAATTGAATTTATTGATAGGGGATTTTCGAGACTTTGACAAAATAATATTGCTGCCGATAATGTTTCCGAACCAAATTCAGGTAAAGGAGCAATTTCTCCCCATCCAATACGTCCATCTTCAGCTTCTAAGCGAATAATAATTCCTTCCCTAATTTGCCATAGTCTGTGATGGGTTTGTAGGGGACGCAGCAAAGGACGCTGATAAACACGAAATTGCCAGAAATACATGATTAACTATAAGTAGTCGTGAAAAATTAATTTTCTAGTTGAGATAGAAGACCTTTTAGTGTTCAGTAATCAGTGAAAGGCTGCAGCTCAATTTTATAGAAATATCTATATCATATTTTGGGCTTGTAAGTAAGTAATCTCAATTAATTGTTAGGGAGGCACAATTATTTTTAGGATGAGTTAGCGGTAGCTTAACATGAGCAGGCGTTGGGTTTCATGCTTCAAACCAACCTACGTTCTTTATAGAGTTTGTCAGCGAAACGTTTTTTGTCTTAAAGTCCAGAAAACGGGTTTCTCCGAGAAACCCGTTTTCTAGGTGACTTAGAAGGAGAGCTTAGACACTTAGATAAAGAAATTACCCACTGGAATGCTCCCTAAAGCTGGTAAAGTGCCAGTAAATCCGCTTGCCCTGAGCTACGTCGAAGGGCAGTGATATTTATTAATAAATCATTGCTGGATTGGAAGCCAGCCATGCCACCATTAATCAGAAACGGCAATGAGTCCTGTGGGGCGACAAATGACGGTGATTCGCAGTTAGAAAAAGACAACCACCGCC
>NZ_CAIP01000249.1 GCF_000297435.1 Microcystis sp. T1-4
ATCAGTTATCAGTTATAAGATTTGAGTTTTAAGATTTGAGTTTTAAGTTTTGAGTTTTAAGTTTTGAATGAGCAGTATGTATTAGGTGAGCCTGATCAAATGCCAGTTTGCTGCTGTCTTTTCGCTGATTACTGTTTACTGATTATACTAAATCTGCTGAGTATAGGCTACAGATCAGGAGAGGCACTCCTGCAAGCGGAGTGACTCCTAAATTATTACAGATGAGTCAGCGGCTGCGTGTAAGCATCCCACCGAAAAACTAATGCGCGGGGGGTTTGGGGGGTAGAACCCCCCAAAGGCTTGGATTGAGTGATAAAATCGAAAGTAATACTAAATCCGTTGAGTATGGGCTACATATCAAGAGAGGCACTCCTGCAAAACGGAGAATAAATAATCAGTTTTTAATAACTGGATTTAGTATTACTGATCACTGAACATCTAAATCAAGTTAAAATATCCGCTCCTAACATCCGTTGATATTTGGCTTCTAAAGCTTGTTTCAAATTGGGCAAAGTGATTAAATGGGGATCATCTAACATAATTTTTTCGGCGGCATCTCTTGCCAAAACTAACACCTCTTGATCCTCGACTAAACTAGCGAGGGCAAAATCTGGTAAACCCGATTGTCGTTGTCCTAAAACTTCCCCCGGACCGCGAAATCGCATATCCATTTCCGAGATAAAAAAGCCGTCTTGGGATTGTTCCAAAACCGTCAATCTTTGACGAGAATTAGCACTATTAGTGCCACTTAAAAGTAAACAATAGGATTGATGGGAACCTCTGCCTACGCGCCCCCGTAATTGATGTAATTGTGAAAGGCCAAAACGTTCGGCATTTTCAATTAACATCACCGTGGCATTGGGAACATCCACCCCCACTTCGATAACCGTAGTTGAGACAATAATTTGCAGAATATTATCGCGAAAAGCTGTTAAGATTTCCTCTTTTTCGGCGGAACTCATGCGACCATGGAGTAAACCGATATTAAAATTGGGAAAAATCTTTTCTGATAAATTTTGATATTCTTCCACTGCAGCCCTCACATCTAATTTTTCCGATTCTTCAATCAAGGGAAAAATCACATAAGCTTGTCTGCCTTGGGCAATTTCTCGGCGAATTAAATCATAGGCAGCCCTTCTTTGATTCCCATTTAAAGCGGTGGTTTGAATCGGTTGTCTGCCGGGGGGTAATTCGTCAATTTGACTCACATCTAAATCCCCATGTAGGGTTAAAGCTAAAGTACGGGGAATCGGTGTTGCTGTCATGGTTAAAACGTGGGGAGACTCTCCTTTGCTTAATAATCTTGCCCTTTGTTGTACCCCAAAGCGATGCTGTTCATCAATAACAACTAAACCTAATTTGCGGAAATTAACTGCATCTTGAATTAGGGCATGAGTTCCCACTAAAAGTGGTAATTCTCCTGTCTCTAATTGGGCGTGAATTTCTCGCCGTTTAGCGGTTTTTGTGGAACCAGTTAATAATTCTACGGGTAAATGTAAGAGATTAAACCAGCTAACTAACTTACGATAATGTTGTTCCGCTAAAACTTCCGTGGGAGCCATTAATGCCGCTTGATAACCGGATTGTAGGGCCGCTAAAATAGCATAAACTCCGACAATTGTTTTGCCAGAACCCACATCCCCCTGCACCAGACGATTCATCGGGGTGCTAGAATCTAAGTCCTCTAAAATTTCCTCAATAACTCGTTTTTGAGCATTGGTTAATTGAAAGGGAATTATCTGATTAAATTGATCGATTAATTGACCCCTAGCACTAAAAACGGCACTTTTCTGTGTCTGACGATACTGTTGCCGCCGCCGCAGAAAACCCAATTGTAAAAAGAAGAATTCATCAAAGACTAATCGCCGTCGCGCTTGACTGAGGCTCTCGGAATTATTGGGAAAATGAATGTTAGTAATTGCTGTTTTTAAATCGATTAATCCGTATTGTTTTCTTAGACCGAAAGGTAGGGGGTCTTTTATCGCCTCTACTGCCCCAAAAGCGGCGACTACAGCCTTCCTAATTAGGTCGGCTGGTACTCCATCGGTGAGGGGATAAACCGGCAGAATACGCCCGATTTTTAAGGACTCAATACTTGCCCCAGAACTGTCCAATAATTCAAATTCAGGATTTTCTAAAGTTAACCCATATTTTCCCGCTTTGACTAAACCACTAACCGCCACCACCGAACCGACGGGATAGAGTTTTTTTTGTCCTTCCTGCCAAGCACGATTAGTATAGCGAGTTCCCGCATAAAAACGGTTTAATTTTATCTGTCCAGTGCGATCCTGTAAGAGCAATTCAAAGATAGCTAACTTGGTATTTTTGGGGCTAGTAAAACAATTAGAGCGCTTGACATTCCCCACTAAAGTTACCGTTTCCCCCTCGGTTAAATTAGCGATATTGACTTGACGACTGTAATCCACATGATCCCGGGGATAATAATATAATAAATCTTCAACTTTGTGGAGGTTTAATCTTTCTAAAAGACTGGCTTTTCTCTCTCCCACTTCCGCTAGATATTTCAAGGGTTGTTCGAGGGTAACTTGCCGTGGAGAATTAGCCTTTGCCGTGATGGGAGTGGTATTAATAATTTTTGCCGCAGCTGGTTCTTTTGGGGTAGGGGTTGCTTCTAAAGTTTGCCGTAATTGTTGCAAAAAATTGCGAGTTTCGACGACTAATTGTTGTCTTTGTTTGGGATTAAATTGGGAATATTGGGCAAATTTTTGGGCTAATTCTCGCCAGCGATTTCTCTCACTGGTGGCAATTCCCACGGGAGGATTATCCCCGAAACTAAGACACAAAAACTCGCTAAAACGGTATTGATTTCCCTGAAGATCTGGATAACCTTTTTCCGCTTCCACAGATAAGGCTTTTTGTAATCTCACCCAGTCGGGTATTTCCCCTTTCATAATTGCCTCTTGACTCCAAATTTCCTAGTATTATGTTTCCCTAATACCTCTGTTTAATTATAACTGATTAATCATACCAACTACTGCGCCACGCCGCTTCCGCTTGAGCGATAGTATATTCTTTGCGAATACGATGATATTGTTCTCCTAGACGATTTAATTGTTCCCAAAGGGAGCGAATTTGATTTCTTTCGACACTTAAGCGAGCATCAGCAAATTCCAGTTCAGCCATTCGTAGATGAATTGCCGTTACTTTAGTAACTTTGCCGCTTGAAAAATCCTGATCATCCCCATCATTTTCATCTTCATCTTTTTCCTCCTCTGGTTCAGGGTTTTTAGCTTCCACTAGAATGTTTAACATATTATTTCCTCCCCCTAGAGACTGTCTTTCTTCTCCCGCTTCAATTGCCATATCGATAATTTGACTGGGTAGATGAGGGGGAAGAATATAAGCTTTTTGTAGTTGCTGATTAATTTGTTTAGAGAGATGATTGAGAATCTCGATACAGTTTTTTTCCAGCACTCGACAACAATGGAGTAAAATATCGGGGTTATTAATCTCTCCAGTTGCGGCTAGATTTTCCGGTTTGTTTAGAAAAAGTTTCAAGAAATCTGGGGTGTTAACTGTCTCTGCTGGACTTTTTGGCAATCCTACCCCTGAAAATGCCCCTCGATCGAAGCTCCGCTCACCCAATTGCTGTAAACTGGCTTTAGCCTCTTGTCCTAGAGTTTTGATCTCCTCTTGCAGTTTCTGACGATTGCTGTGGGAGAGAGCCAGAAATTCCCCCCCATAGTAACGGGTACAGATATAATACACTGCCCCGATCTCCTGTTTATAGAGAGATTCACCGAGTAAATCAAGATAAATTCGGTATTTTTCTCGCATTTTTTCGGCTAAATTTGCCACTTCCGTTTCTATGTTCTTTAAATCTTGTTGTAGCTTGTTCAGTCTTCCAGTCATAGAGATTTTACCGAGGGAGAAGTTAGCGATCGGCGAACTCTATTATAGCGACTCACTGTCAGCTATAGCGCCCTGACCAGGGGGAGATGTTCAGACGAAAAGAAGGTAAACTGGAATCTGTGCCGCGTTGATCGTCTTTAAATTTCACTAGCGTTTCTGATCAAGATAAAGTCTAACCTAATTTGCTATCGACCAGCGACTCGCCAAAATGAAAACTTCCTACCTCACCTATGACTAGCGCTCCTTCAGCTTCTTTAAAATTAAAAAAAACAAAAATTACCGACACAAATATCACTCTCTCCCATGGCAGTGGTGGCAAAGCAATGCGGGATTTAATTAACGAGATATTCGTTAATAACTTTGATAATAACCTACTGGCAACCCTTGAAGATCAAGCCCGATTTGAGATTAAAGATTTGGCTGGAATAGGCGATCGCTTGGCATTTACCACCGATTCCTATGTGGTTTCTCCTCTATTCTTTCCGGGGGGTGATATTGGCAGTTTAGCAGTCAATGGAACTGTTAATGATTTGGCTGTCGGTGGGGCAATTCCTCTCTATCTCAGTTGTAGTTTTATCCTCGAAGAAGGTTTATCTATCGACACCCTAAAAACCATCGTTACCAGCATGAAAATAGCCGCCGAAAAAGCAGCAGTAAAAATCGTCACTGGGGATACAAAAGTCGTTCCCAAGGGACAAGGAGATCAAATATTTATTAATACCTCTGGAGTGGGAGTAATTCCGGCTGGAATCAATTCCGGGGCGAATAATTTACAAGTTGGCGATCGCATTTTGCTGAACGGTTTTCTGGGGGATCACGGAGCCGCCATTCTGATTGCTAGGGGCGAATTAGACCTGCAATGCACAATCGAAAGCGATTGTCAAGCCCTGAATTCTTTAATTTCTGCAATTCTGGCCGTTTGCCCGGAAGTTAAAGCGATGCGGGATGCCACTAGAGGCGGATTAGCCACGGTTTTAAACGAATTTGCCCAAAGTTCAGGGGTGGGAATACAGGTACAGGAAACGGCGATCCCCATCCGGGAAGAAGTGCGAGGAATGTGCGAATTATTGGGCTTAGAACCGCTTTATCTGGCAAATGAGGGCAAATTAGTCCTTGTCGTGCCTCCGGAGGCGGAAAATCGCGTTTTAGCAGTGATGCGTTCCCATCCTGACGGTAAAAATGCCGCTTCTATCGGGGAAGTCGTCGCTTCTCCCCCCAATTTAGTTTACTTAAAAACCCCTTTCGGCACTAAAAGGATTCTCGATATGTTAGTCGGTGAACAATTACCGAGAATATGTTAATTAGGGTTTGCTGAAAAAGTTTGTTGTTAGGGTTAGAAGTCAGGAGTCAGTAGTCAGGAGTCAGGAGTCAGGAGTCAGGAGTCAGGAGTCAGTAGTCAGTAGTCAGGAGTCAGGAGTCAGGAGTCAGTAGTCAGTAGTCAGGAGTCAGTAGTCAGGAGAATTAAAAATGAATAATAATCAATTAAATGGTCTATTTACAGATTTTAGGCAATTTAATCCTTATTTTTGCTGTTTTGAACCCTCAAATAGTTGGGGTTTTGGGGTTTTAGTTGAAATTTCCTTGATAACTGATAACTGATAACTGATAACTGATCACTGATCACTGATAACTGAAAATGCACGAACTAGGAATCACCCAAAATATTATCGAACTTGCCTTAGAACATTCCCGAGGGATGAAAGTTAAGCGCGTGGTGTTAGAGATTGGTAAACTAACGGCAATTATGCCAGAATCGATCGCTTTTTGTTTTGATACCTGTTGTCAAGGTACTAATATAGAGGGGGCAATGTTAGAGATTCTGGAAATTTCTGGTTTAGGACAGTGCCAAGATTGCGGAAATGAGCTAGAACTAGAATATCCCTACGGAATCTGCGATCGATGTGGTAGTCGCAATATAATCATTTTACAGGGACAAGAATTAAATCTCAAATCGTTGGAGACAGAATCCTTATGTGTGTAACCTGTGGTTGTTCTGATAACTCGGAAGTGACGGTAACTAATCCGCAAACGGGAACCCATGAACATATTTTAGCCGATGGTACTGTTATTAGTCATAGCCATCACGATCACGATCATGAGCATCCCCATCATCCCGCGGAAATTCACGCTCAAATTCATGGCAACATTCTCCAAGTTGAGCAAAATCTGCTGGCAAAAAATAATCTGTTAGCGGCACAAAATCGCGGTTGGTTGAAGGGGAGAAAAACTGTTGCTCTTAATCTGGTTTCTTCTCCCGGTTCGGGAAAAACTACCCTGTTAACTCGCACAATTGCCGATTTAAAAACCGCTATTCCTATCAGTGTGATTGAGGGAGATCAAGCAACTGCCAATGATGCCCAAAAAATTAGTGAAACCGGTTGTCAGGTTATCCAAATTAACACCGGAACAGGTTGTCATTTAGAAGCATCAATGGTAGAGAGAGGATTAATCGAACTCGATCCACCGATGAATTCTTTAGTCATGATCGAAAATGTCGGTAATCTAGTTTGTCCTGCTTTATTTGATTTGGGAGAAAATGCCAAAGTCGTCATTCTTTCCGTCACCGAAGGAGAAGATAAACCGATTAAATATCCCTATATGTTCCACGCTTCTCAAGTCATGATCTTGACAAAAATAGACCTACTACCCTACGTTAATTTTAACCTCGATCGCTGTTTAGATTATGCCTATCAAGTTAATCCCAATTTGAAAGTTTTTCAAGTTTCCGCTACCACAGGAGAAGGTTTAGATGCTTGGTACAGTTGGTTAAAATCGCTGGTTTAAGTTAAGCAGTAACACACCCAAAAAGTTCAGTCTAACCGAAAGAAAAATGACTCTAGCACTTGATGACAATATTTATAATCAACTGTTGACTAAATTTCAACCCAAGATTATTGAAAATGAAGAAGAATATGAGCAAGCGCGTCATCTTCTGCTTAATCTAATGAGTAAACAGGATCGACTACCAGAAGAAACCGCGATGGTTAAATTAATGGCGACAATTATTCAGGATTTTGATGTCAAACAACCTCAACCCGAACCAGCTTCACCACAGGAAGTATTATTACACTTAATGTCAGCTAACAACAGGAAACAAGCTGATTTAGTTGGTAAAATTGGTTCTAAGGGTGTGGTTTCAGAAATTGTTAATGGCAAGCGATAGATTAGTAAAGCTTAAGGTAAAATTTTAGGATAGATTTTCAATGTTTCCCCCAGTGTATTCATTTAAGTTGATATTAACTGCCAATGAAAACAATCGTCATTGTTCCACCGATTAAATGTTAAGGTATGAAAACTAAACTGGTATCATCGATCAAAAGTTTTGCTGATTCGCTAAACTTTTATCGCTGGATAGAACCCTTTTGTGGTCTGGGGTTGGTAGCTTTTAATTTACAACCCAAAAAGGCCTTATATTAAATATAGTTATTAAAAACTGATTATTTATTTCCCCTTTTGCCTCTTGCCTATTGCCTGAGTGCCTATCCTAACCAAAAAGTTAATTTTGTTCTAGTACCTAATCATATTCTTTTGCCGCTTGTACTAAGGATAAAAGTTGTCCGGTTTGATCGGTTCCCGATACTCCTAAATCACTGTGACAGAGTATAACTTTTTCGCTTACCCTTGCTAATAAATCCCTTAAAACTCTCTGTAAACGGGACTGATTTTCCTCTAATTCTGCTTCTGTTGTCCAGCGTTGATAGGGACTTTCTCGCCAAAAAATTGGCGCAGCAAAAAGAGTAGCAGCACCTCCTTGTTCCCAGAGTGGAGAGGAACAATCTAGCCAAAAATGCCAACGATGACTAGAACGAAAAGAACGATATTGAAAGATATTGCCTAGGGTAACTGCCGAGGAAGATTTAATAAATTGTCGCACAGGATAGGGATTAGCGGTAATTGTACCACGGCGCAAAAGTTGGATAAACTGACTAATAGTGTCGCTGGGACTTTGAAAAGAGGGTTCACTCTCACGCAAACGGCGATCAATCTCCCAAAAATGTTGGGCAGTTTCCATTAATTCTCGCAAAGCTGCCAAGTGATCGAAGGGCAAATTTTCCCCATCGTTTAATAATTGTTCGATCGCTTGATTTAAGACAAAAATCGGGAAAAGTTTGGCTTCTTGCTGCCGTTTTTTCATCCCTTCGATCCAGTGACAAATTCTTTCGTAGGCAGTACAAGCTTTTTGTCCTAAGCGATCCCAACGGGGAAAAGTTTCGCTCACTAATAAACGGGGATTTTCCGGATGCACTTGATAACAATAATCGGCAATTAATCCAGCGCGGACCGGATCGATATCGGGAATTAACTCTTCTTCATCCCAGCGATAACGGCTGAAAATCACCAGCATTTCCGCTAGGGCCTCTTGGGGGGCTAAACGCCCCAAATTTGGGTAAACAAGGGCGAGAAGGGTCAATAATGCTCGAATCAGAGGACAACTGATCAGGGGTCGTTGTTCGTTGAGGGGTTGAACGGCTATCCCTGCACCGGTTAAAATTTCCATCAGGCTATAACGGGCGATTTCGTCTAAACCGGGGGCAATAACGGCGATTTCTTCGGCTTTTACTGCTCCTTGCTTGACTGCTTGAATAATAGCTGTGGCTGTCTTCCGTAACAATTCAGCGCGAGAGGTGGTTTGCAGGGAGATGAATTGATCGGGAAGATTGCCAAGATAGTTACCGTCGCTGACTAAGGAGAGAATCGTCTCGCTAAACTGAGCAGCTAACCCCTTAGTGGTAGATAATGGCATAATTTGACAGCGTGTTGCTAATTTTTGTAGATAATCGGGATCGGCAGTTAATCCTAAGCGGATTTTTCCCTGGGGATTGTAGGTAAAAACGCTAAAACAATCATGATCGAGGAAAAAACTGAGTAAATCCTTGGCAATAGCCGGATAATCGTCCACATCGTCCGCAAAAACTGCCCGGAAGCGTTTTAATAGTTGCTGTTGATAACGACTATCAGGGAATAAATAGCGCCAATAGAGTTCGTAGATGATACCATAACTTAATAAACCACGTTCTAGAGACCAATCACGCCATTGAATGATTAATTCTCCCACTTTTTCTGGTGTTTCCTGCTCATTAATCGCTAAAACTCGTTTTAAATCTGTTTCTGATAATCCCTCGGCTAATCTTTCCGGTATCTTTTCTGCGGGAACACCACTAGCGCCGGCTAATTGTAACAGATCGAGAACTTGACGGACGAAACGATATTCATTTATGCTAGTAAGCTGGAAGAATTTAGCGATCGCTGGTTGCCAGAGACGGGTGGCGAGTTCCTGCTCCGTTTCTGGGCGTAATCGGCGGGGAAATTGCGCTTTTAGCCCCAAAAACTCGAAAATTAACGGCCAAAACAGGATGACTTCATCGGTGAGAAAACCTAAAGGGGTTTTGCAGAGAATCGGATAGCTACCCTTAACGGCAACGGCTAATTGATCGGCTAATTCCCGTTTATTATCATCGTTGGCAGCGAAAACTAAGATCGATCGGGGAAGGGGGGATGATTTTGAGCGCTCGCGAGACACCCAGCGCCGAAATTCCCCGACTAAAGCGGTGGTTTTTCCTGATCTCGTGCCACCTTCGATCCAAATTGGTATGATTGACATCGTTTTTTCTCGATTGTATTTGTTAAGATGACTGATCGGTACTCTAGCTTTTTTCCTTGTGGAAGTAATTGTTTTCTATGAATCTTAATCGGATTTTGCAAGGTGTTAATCAATGGTTATTACAAACTCCTGAACGTTCTTTAGATGAGGCGTATCATGCAGCTTTGAAGATTAAGGAGATAGAAGACAAGCATTTTCAAGGGCGAAAAGTGGCCAATGGGTTCTCGAATTATGGCACTACCACTAATTCCTATTTTATCGCAGAAGTTAAAGGTTATCTGCAAAAAATTAAAGTCAGATTGACTGAGTTTAAAGCTAGTCGCTCGATCGTTAATACTTTCGGACCCAATCAACCGACAATTAATAATGGGGTGATTACTGTCACCACAGATGTTTGTCTGAAAAAACTTCAGTTTATCGATAGTGTTATCGGAAAATATCAAGGTAATTATTGGCAAGAAGATATTGAAGATGTCCCCAAAAGTCTCCAGAACCGAAATTTTGAGCAGGAAACAGACAAAAATAAGACTTCCAGAAATCGCTCTTTTTTAGCGGCCGGTAGTCCTGAAGAGGAGGAAATAATCAAAAGTAATAAATCCCAAAAAGCTACGGAAAAACCAGGGGTTTTACCCCGTTCTTTTGTCAATACTTTTAATCGCATTAAACAGGAAATCGATCCGCAAGCGGAGGAATCCGAGGAGGCAGTTTTAAAGAAATTTCGCAATTCTCGTTATAAAACAGCCATTTCTCTCAAGTTTATTTTACTGTTAATTATTGTTCCTTTATTAACCCAACAATTAACCAAAACTTTCCTGATTACCCCCTTGGTTAATAAATATTTCCAACGGCATGAACAGTTTATTTTTATCAATCAGGATTTAGAAGAAGAAGCTTTTTCGGAATTGAGAAGATTTGAGGAAGCTTTACATTTTCGAGGTATGATTGGTTTAGCACCCAAATTATCTAACGAAGAAATCGAGGGAGAAATTACTAAAAAAGCGGCGGTACTAAGTGAAGAATTTCGCCAACGAGGTTTAAATGCGATCGCTAATATTTTCGCCGATATTTGTTCCCTGATTGCCTTTGGTTTTGTTATCGCTTTTAGTCGTCGGGAAATCGAGATTGTCAAGTCTTTTCTTGATGGCATTCTCTACAATCTTAGCGATTCAGCTAAGGCTTTTTTAATTATTCTCTTTACCGATATATTTGTCGGTTTCCACTCTCCCCACGGTTGGGAAGTGATCCTAGAAGGTTTAAGTCGTCATTTCGGTTTGCCGGAAAATCGCGAGTTTAATTTTCTCTTTATCGCCACTTTTCCCGTTATCTTGGATACAGTCTTAAAATATTGGATTTTCCGTTATCTCAATCGCATTTCTCCCTCGGCAGTGGCTACCTATCGTAATATGAATGAATAGGGTAAAATCAGGGAGAAACTTGATAATTTATCCTTCTAATTTGGGGGGGATAATTTGGCTGCCGTCTCTTGTACTTTGGTAGATTCTAATTGCAAAGCAGTGGCAATCTGTTCTATACTTAAACCTAAAGCTAGTAAACCAGCGATCGCTTCAGTTTTAGCTTCTTCACGACCTTCTTCTTTAGCTTCTTGATAAAGTCGAGTCTGTCTGAGATCATCTAATCCGAACATAGCTTCTAACTCCGTGCGACTAAGATTAGTAAATTTATAGGCTAAGGTTCTTTCAATTAATTCTATAACTTTTTGCTGGAAAACTAGATCATCAATTTGAGCGATCGCTTTTTCTAAAAGTGGTTTTCCTCGTTGCTGTGCTAATTGGGGTGTAGCGACGATTAACTGAATAATTCCTAAACCCAGAGACAAATCTGGACTATCGATTAATTCATCTAAATAAATACGTCTGATCTGTCCCGTTATCTCAAATCCCCGCAGTTGATAGGGAAAATTATGATCGAGATCCCTGGAGGCAAATAAAGCTACAGCCATCCAATCCTGAACGGGTTTATACTGATTGAGATAGATGACAATTTCTGTTAAAAACCGCCAATAAAAATCACTTTTATCCTGAAATTGCACTTCAACAAAGTAAATAATTAGTTCCGGTGCTGCTGTGGTCGGTAAAAAAATACCGTCAAAACGACGAGCTAATTCTTTGATTTCTCGGGAGGAGAATTGATAATTTTCAGCTTTCTGGGTTGATTCTCCCAGTAATTCAAAAATTAAACCAGGAAAAGTTTGCAAGAGTTGATAAAAAATTGTATCGGTCTTCACAAGCTTAAAATAATCTAGATATTTACTAACAATTACTTACAAATCATCCAACAAGAGCGTAACTAACACCTTATCGACGCGATTACCGTCCATATCCACCACTTCCAAACGCAACCTTTGCCATTCAAAATGATCGGCAGCCCCCGGAATCCTGCCAAGATGGGTAATAATAAAACCCCCTAAAGTGTGATAATTGCCCTGTTTTTCCCCGGGTAATTCACTGATTTCAAATAATTCTTTAAAATCTTCGATCGCCACTGTGCCATCGATCAACCAAGAACCATCTTCCCGCTGCACGATCTGAGCATCTTCAATATTATCTAATTGGGGTAAATCGCCGACAATTGCCTCTAAAATATCCTTGCGCGTCACCAATCCTTGAATCACCCCGTACTCATCCACTACCAAGGCAATATGATGACCACTTTGCTGCACCAATTCTAAAACCTTTAAACCCCTAGTGCTTTCCGGCACAAAAAGCGGCTGCTGTAAATCCTTCGTTAGGTCGAAACTTTCACCGGTTAAACAATCCGCTAATAAGTCTGTGACTTCAATTACCCCCAAAACCTCATCTAAACTGCCCTGACACACGGGAAAACGGGTATGATTGCTCTCAATTAGCTTCTGGCGGTTAATTTCGGCACCATCTTCCAAATCTAGCCAAACAACATCCGGACGCGTGGTCATAATCTGACTGACTCGGCGATCGCCCAATCCTAACACCCTTTCCACCATATCCTGTTCTGCTTCCTCAAAGGTTCCCGCTTCGGTTCCCTGTTTAAGCATAATTTTCAATTCTTCCTCCGTAATTGGGGAATCATTATTATTACCGCTAATCCCCAACAAACCGAGAATCAGATTAGTCGATTGACTCAAAAGATGGACAACAGGCGAAACAATTTTCGATAAGCGATCGAGAGGACCTGCAACAAGGATAGCGATTTTTTCGGGATTACTTAAACCTAAACGTTTCGGCACTAATTCCCCCACCACCAGGGATAGATAGGTAATAATTAACACCACTAATCCTAATCCCAAAGCTTGATTGTAGGGGGCTAAAACAGGAACTTGCGCTAATAATTTCGCCACACTTGCCGACAAATTCGCTCCTCCGTAGGCCCCGGCAAAGATTCCCACGAGGGTAATGCCAATCTGCACCGTCGATAAAATTTGATTGGGATCATTGGCCAATTTTAAGGCCACCGCCGCCCGTCGATCATCTCTGGCTAATTGTTCCAAACGGATTTTGCGGGCCGAGACAATGGCAATTTCCGAGAGAGCAAAGACTCCATTGAGGAGGATGAGGAAGAAGATAACAAGAATTTCGGTAGTCGCCGAGAACATGGTTAGAATTTACAGGTAAAAGGGCGGATAGTTGTTTGGATCATAGTGCGAGGATCGGTTAAGTTCAGTAAAGAATCATCTTGATTTTTAACGAGTTACGAAGGCTTGTGTCGGGAGGGGGGGTACTCCCAGTATAAATGGGATAGGATAAAGTTCGCGCTCTTAGCTCAGTTAGCAGTGAACAGTCAAGAGTGACCTGTTGCCAGTAAAAAAAAGTTGTCCCTGGGAGAGTGGGGACAAACTATCTCAATCTATTCGCCTGAAAAATTATGATCGCTACACCCGTATCATCGAAATCGAACGCTATGACGGAAATCCGCCCCGGACTACCGACTATTTGCGGTTGGGAACAGGAAATCGCGGCGATTGTCAATCACGATGATCCGATCTTTTTACCGACGACAAATCTCAAATTAGACAATATTGAGGCTGGTTTTGCCTGTGCCTTGCATATGCACCAACCCACCATCCCCGCGGGTGTTAACGGTGAATTAATCTGCAATCTCCAGTATATGTTCGAGCATCAAGGGGATGGTGATAACCATAATGCCAGCGTTTTTGCCTGGTGTTACAGTCGCATGGGCGATTTTATCCCGGAATTGGTGGCGGAAGGCTGTAATCCCCGGATTATGCTCGATTATTCCGGCAATCTCCTCTGGGGTTTGGTACAGATGGGACGGCAGGATATCCTCGATAAACTCAAATTAATCACCTGTAACAGTCAATATCAACCCTATGTGGAATGGTTGGGGACGATGTGGAGTCATGCGGTAGCCCCTTCCACACCGATTCCTGATCTAAAATTACAGATGCAAGCATGGCAAACCTATTTTGCCTCGATTTTTGGCCCGGATGCTCTGAAACGAGTCAAAGGGTTCTCTCCCCCGGAAATGCACCTTCCTAACCATCCTGATACCCTCTACGAGTATATTAAAGCTCTGAAAGAATGCGGCTATCGTTGGTTATTGGTACAGGAACACTCGGTGGAAAATCTCGACGGTTCGGGATTGAGTCAGGAACAAAAATATATTCCTAATCGCCTGGTGGCCCGTAATTCTCGCGGTGAAGTGATTGCGATTACTGCTTTGATTAAAACCCAGGGTTCCGACACCAAATTGGTCGCCCAAATGCAACCCTACCACGAGGCCAAATCCCACGGTAAACAGCAAATCGGCGGCCTTTGGGTTCCTTCCCTTGGTTCCCAGATTGCCGACGGTGAAAATGGTGGCGTGATGATGAATGAATTTCCTCGCGATTTTCCCACTCCTTGGCGGGAAATGCGGGGAGGTTCCAGTGTGGCAGGATTTAACGGCACGGAATATCTGGAGTTAATCGAGGCCGCTGGTGTTAATCCCCAAGATTATCCGCCAATTCAAGCCGTACACCAGCATAAAATCTGGCAGCGAGTTAATCCCGATGCCGCTACCCCGGAAGCAGTGGAACAGGCGATCGCTGAGTTAAAACAGACCGACCACCGTTTTAGCATGGATGGGGCATCTTGGACAAATGATCTCAGTTGGGTGCGCGGTTACGAAAATGTCCTGGAACCGATGAACCAATTAAGCGCTCAATTCCACGAGAAATATGATCCTTTGGTACAGGCGGATTCTAGCTTCACCCGACGACCGGATTATCTGGAGGCACTGCTTTATAATTTGCTCCTGCAAACCAGTTGTTTTCGTTATTGGGGCCAGGGTACTTGGACCGATTATGCCCGCACTTTGTACGAAAGAGGCGCGGCCTTAACCCGCTAAGATGGTAAGGTATCTAGGGTGCAGATTCTGCGCCCTAGTAATACAAAAATATTACTAGGTGATGTTCCCCGATAACGACCGCTACCGGCATTGATCTCAAAAAGCTAGAAGATTTAATTAGGGTTAGCTGAATATAACTGGAAGCATTACTAGACAATGGTTTTGCGCTTTTTTAGCCAAAAAAGTCCCAGAAACAGACGTTATGCCACCATGAGAGGAAAAAAGGTAAGCTGTTCGTAATTTAAATTGCTTGTTGAGACGAGGCAAAAGGCAACAGTAAAGGGATTGGGGGAGGTTCGGCTAATTTAAAAATAAGCGGTTTAAATGCGTCTTAGCTTATCTCTTCTCGAATCTCGAAGATATTGAAACTATCTACCAATCTATCTGAACAGGATATTTTGCTAATATTGAATCATGGCTAATCAGTCTAGCATTTTCAAGATTAGCTTGAGTAACTAACAAGCGGTCAAATGGATCTTTATGGATGTTAGGTAAAGTATTTAAAGCTAAAACATGGCTGACTGTAATTGAGAAAAGGCCAATTTGGTTAGTTTCCTGCTGAGTATTAATCATTTCTGCTAAAGGTATCTTGAGTGATAGTTTACCTAGTTGTAGTTTGATTTGCATTTCCCAAATACTTGTAATACTAAGTAATAGCGTATTACTAGGATCTCTACACAGTTCTAAAGCTCTTTGAGAGAGTTTTTCTGGTTCGCTATCCCACCAAATAAATGTATGGGTATCTAAAAGAAATTTCATGATTCACCTGTCCAAAATTCTTCAGGAAGTGGCTCATCAAAATCTTCGCTAGTCCTAATTTTTCCAGCGTGTAGTCCTGGTTGTCGTAACTTAGGAGAAGGAGTTTCAGACGTTGTTTTTTCAGTATCTCCCCAAGGAATTAGACGAGCTACAGGCTTGTTTCCTTCGGTTATAATAATTTCAGTATCTACCTTTATTAAGGCAAGTAGTTCTTGTAAAGTTAACTGTACTTGATTGAGATCAATAGTTTTTTTTGACATGAATAATTTTCTCTCTTTATTTACTTCACAAAATAAAACAGGATTCAGTGATAACTGCCTCACAAGTTAATAAAGGTTTGGCAACTTTTTCCCATTGCTGAATTGCCCAATTGTGATAATTATCACTCTAGTATGTCTTGGAATCGCAGATCTTTTATTTAATTGGGGGTTAAACTACCAAGAATGGCTAGGACTTGCTGAAAAAGTACGGGCGAAGATTCGGGCAATAACTTATCGCTGAAACCGTAGATTTCCTATCCGAATGCTTCGCCCCTACAGGACGTGATCAATAAACTGTTTGCGTTTCATACAACAATTTTCTCTTCTTGGTAGTTTCCCCTAGTAGCGGCAATTGCTTCCTGTTTATTCAATTCTAATGCTTCGCTAAGAGTAATTTTTAGGGTTTCTAATAACTGATCACGAGATGCTTCTTGACAGTTAACTCCCGGAATTTCTTCTATCCAACCAATCCACCAATCTCCGTCTGGCTGAATGATAGCTGTGTAGGTGTTAGTCATAGAATATCTCCTTAGCTAAAATACAAATATATATTATTATACTCGATTTAGGAAACTCTGAAACCGCTCATCTCCCCGAATCTGCTCAAAATCTTTATCCGTTTTCGCCATATCCTGATATTCGACATCAAGATTGATGGCGCGTTGTAAGTTTTCGATAGCTAATTCCACATTGTTTTGTAAGCCATAACAAACAGCTTTATTGTAGTAAGGATTAGCATCATTTGGATTAATTTTAATAGCACGATCACAAGATTCTAGTGCATCTTTATATCGTCCCATACAAGTTAAAACATATCCTCGATTATCCCAAGCATAAGGGTCATCGGGTTTAATTTCTAAAGCTCGATCATAGGATGCGATCGCTTCTTCAAATCTGCCTAAATCATCTAACGCACTCCCTCGGTTGTACCAAGCTTGATGGTCATCGGGTTTAATTTCTAAAGCTTTGTCGAAGGATGCGAGCGCTTCTGCAAATCTGCCTAAATCAGCTAACGCAACCCCTCGGTTGTACCAAGCTTGATGGTCATCGGGTTTAATTTCTAAAGCTTTGTCGAAGGATGCGAGCGCTTCTGCAAATCTGCCTAAATCAGCTAACGCAACCCCTCGGTTGTACCAAGCTTCAGGGTCATCGGGTTTAATTTCTAAAGCTCGATCGAAGGATGCGAGCGCTTCTTCCAATCTGCCTAAATTACCTAACGCAACCCCTCGGTTGTACCAAGCTTCATGGACATCGGGTTTAAATTCTAAAGCTCGATCGTAGGATGCGATCGCTTCTTCCAATCTGCCTAAATTACCTAACGCAACCCCTCGGTTGTACCAAGCTTCATGGTAATCGGGTTTAATTTCTAAAGCTCGATCGTAGGATGCGATCGCTTGTTCAAATCTGCCTAAATTACCTAACGCAATCCCTCGGTTGTTCCAAGCTTTATGGTAATCGGGTTTAATTTCTAAAGCTTTGTCGTAGGACGCGATCGCTTCTTCAAATCTGCCTAAATCATCTAACGCAACCCCTCGGTTGTACCAAGCTTGATGGTCATCGGGTTTAAATTCTAAAGCTTTGTCGAAGGATGCGATCGCTTGTTCAAATCTGCCTAAATTAGCTAACGCAATCCCTCGGTTGTTCCAAGCATCATGGTCATCGGGTTTAATTTCTAAAGCTCGATCGTAGGATGCGATCGCTTGTTC
>NZ_CAIP01000248.1 GCF_000297435.1 Microcystis sp. T1-4
GAAGGGGGGCAGGGGGGATCGAACCTCAAACCCATTTTTAATTTAATTATAACCAGCTACTTAACAATTATTTCCTTTTGTGTGATCGGTTTAACTTATATGGGAGCGATCAATCTTTGTGTCCTTTGTGTCTTTGTGGTTCGTTCTGGTCGTTCGCTGGCACTGTATCTTAGAATACATTTTACCCACCGACTACTCATATATTAAGTTTTATTGAATCCGATCGACCCTTAAGATAGCTTTGCTAGGATGAAATTCACATCAGGAGATGTTTATAGTAATCACCGGAAAAAGTCAACAGGGAAGCAATGAAACACTTTCACGAACCATGGATTCAAGAATGGTGTCAAGAAAACGGCTGGACAGAGCTATTTCTCGAACGCTACAGTAATTATTGGGCATTCCCTCCCAATGCCGTGATGCCAGAACCAATTCCCACCAAAGTGTTACAAAAAATTAAGCGCCAAAAAGGTCTATCCCCTGCCGAAAAACTTTGGTTAGGAATGGCGATCGGATTGACTGTGACAGCCTTAATTCTCTGTATCACCCTCGCTTGTCCTATGCCTATAGTTCTCGCTTTCGCTTTTGATGCTGTCACCGCAGCGCGATTGGAAGTGGAATATTAACCCAGCAAAAATTGAGAAGTAAAAACCCAAAAAGGGGGAGATTTTTCCGAAAGTCTTCCCCTTTGCCGCTTTTTTCTGGACAGGTACGATCGATCTGTTCAACGAAACAGGGTAAAATCGGGCGATAATTTAAGAAAGTAGATTCATCGGCTTTTTAGCCGTCAGGAGTCAGTATTTAGGAGTCAGGAGATTATTTTTATTTATTCTCCCCACTTCCTTCTCCCCACTTCCCTCTCCCCCCACTCCCCAATTGAGCATCTCATTTATGCAAGTGAGTAATTATACTTATCCCTAAAACTGTTTTCTAGCAAGGCTTTCAAAATAGCTTGACATAAAAACCTGATTTAGGGGTTACAAAGGTGAGATGCTCCCCTCCCCAATTCATAATTCATAATTCATAATTCATAATTCATAATTCCCATGTCCGAATCTCGTCGCTTACAGTTTACCCCCGATCTGGAAATTTGTCGTATTTTGAACGGAATGTGGCAGGTTTCAGGCGCCCATGGTTCGATCGCACCCCAAAAAGCGATCTCTAGTATGTTCTCCTATCTAGATGCCGGTTTCACCACTTGGGATCTGGCCGATCATTACGGTCCGGCCGAAGATTTTATCGGTGAATTTCGTCGTCAATTAGTCGCCCAAAGGGGCATTGATGCCTTAAATAATCTGCAAGCTTTCACTAAATGGGTTCCCCGTCCGGGTAAAATGACTAAGGAAATAGTCGAAAAGAATATCGCTATTTCCCTACGTCGCATGGATGTGGATAGTCTCGATTTATTGCAGTTTCACTGGTGGGATTATTGCGATAAAAATTATCTAGATGCCTTATATTTTTTAGGAGAATTACAACAGGAAGGCAAAATTAAACACCTGGCCTTGACTAATTTTGACACGGAACATTTAAAAATTATTCTCAGCGCTGGGATTAAAATAGTCTCCAATCAAGTCCAGTTTTCCCTGATTGATCGCCGTCCCCTCGTTAAAATGGCGCAATTTTGCCAAGAACATAACATCTATCTACTCGCCTATGGTACTCTAGCAGGAGGCTTATTAGGGGCAAAATATCTCGGTCATCCTGAACCCAATGCCATGAGTCTCAATACCGCTAGTTTACGGAAATATAAAAACATGATCGATGCTTGGGGAAACTGGCAATTATTCCAAGAATTATTAACCGTTCTTAAAGCGATCGCTGATTCCTATCACGTCACCATTCCTAATGTGGCAGTGCGTTACGTTCTCGAACAAAAAGCCGTAGCCGGGGCAATTATCGGGGCGCGTTTGGGCGTTGCCGAACATATCGCAGAAAATGCCCGTATTTTCGATTTTCAATTATCCCCCCAAGACTATCAAAAAATTGATCATGTCTTGCAAAAATCCCGGGATTTATTGCAGCTAATCGGTGATTGCGGTGATGAGTACCGTCGTTAACTGAAAAGGTGAATAGTTCTATCCCTATTCAATCCCTATCTAGAGGAAAAGTTGTCGGCTCTACCGAAACTGTCATGTAAAACTATCAACAACTCATGCTTGTAAAGCTTGTATACTAAGACTTTAAGTTTTTGTTAGATTGATATTTATCAACTTTAGAGCATTGCTGGGCAGAGAGGGAGCTTGAGGAATTTTATACAGTGTAAGTTCGGAAGAACCAAGTTGTCTATAAGTAGGTAGGTGTTAAAAATTCTCAGCTTTCCCCCCTTATTAAGGGGGGACTAAGGGGGGATCGGCACCCTCCTTGTTAAGGACTGATAACTGATAACTGATAACTGATAACTGATAACTGATAACTGATAACTGATAACTGATAACTGAAAAGAGGCTAATGATGAGATTTGAACAACCAATACCCGATGATCCCGCTAATCAATGGCGCTATCAATTAGATCAATTTGTGCAAGAAAATCAAAGAGAATTAGCCGGTTTAATGTGGGGGTTACTCTCGGAATGGGGAGAAGATGCTCAAGAAATCTTGGGCATTGATCTTAAACCTCAGCCCCATTTTGTCTGTTGTTCTAGGGAGGCTCTAGAGAAATTAAATCGCAAGGTTAATTGTAAAATTCAAGAGATGCTTGGGATTATCTATCGCTATAATCCCAGCGAAGAAGTGGCTATAGTCGCTATCGGTGATGGTCAGGTAAAATTGATTTATTTTCAACCCGATCTTTCCCCTCCTGAATGTTTTGATCGCCTCGAAGTCAATCTTGATACCCTTATTCAACAGTTAGAGGCCAAAATGCTGGCGGAAATCCAATCTTTCCCAATTTGATGCCGATTGCCAGCGCAAAAAGTTGGCAGGTTGTCCCACCGATAAACCCGCTAATCCGATCGCTTTTCTGGGGGATTCTGTCCCTAGAAGAATCGCCGTTTCTAAATCACATATTCCCCAGTTGACTAAATTGGCTACTCCTTGTAATAAGGGTAACGTTGTTCCCGCTAAAGTACCGTCAAAAAGTCTTGCTGTTCCCTGTTTAACTTCAATTTCTCTCTCGTCCCAAGGATAGACACCATCCCCTAAACCGATCGGCGCTAAAGCATCACTAACTAAGAAAATTCCTTGATCATAATTACTGGCTTTTAGTAATAATTCTATCATGGTTGGATGGATGTGTTGACCATCGGCAATTAACCCACAATACACCTCACAATTGATAATTGCTTCCCCTAATAACCCTGGTTGACGATGGTGTAAAGGAGGCATGGCGTTAAAGGCATGAGTAACCATTTTTGCCCCCTGTAAAAAGGCTTTTTTGGCTATTTCTTGATTCGCTTGCGAATGTCCTAAGCTGATGGTAATCCCTCGATCGCTTAGGTATTTAATCACCGTACCGCTACTATCTAATTCCGGGGCTAGGGTGATAATTTTTACGATCGATAAGTAGTCCCCAAAGAGTTTATCTACTGTTTCTATACTTGGGTTTAAAAGATATTGTCCCGGATGCGCCCCCCTTTTTTCATAGTTTAAAAATGGTCCCTCTAAATGTACTCCCAAAACCTGGGCGCTCGATCGATTTTCCTGTTGCTGTTTTTCGATATATTTGGCAATTACTGAGAGGGATTTTTGAAATTTCTCCACGGAGGTGGTGACTAGGGTGGGAAGATAACCATCAATGCCTTGATTCCCCAGATAATCGCTAATCTTATCTAATTTTTCTAGATCTGTTATTTCTAAGTCGGGAAATGCTAATCCTAACCCTCCGTTGATCTGTAAATCTACTCCTCCCAACGATAGCCAATCCCCTTCCATATCGATGATCTTTTCCCCTCTTGTCTTTCCCCCCATCTCCGTGATCCTCTCAATCTTTCCAGCAGCATTTATCTCTATTTGTTGTCGCTCCTGATGGGCGGGAATTCTAGCGTTAATTAGGGTTATCATAGCAGCAGAAATCTAATTTTTTTTTATTATAATCTCAAAAAAAAACTTTTTTTTTCATGATGCTTGACAAGGGGGCATTTTTTTGATATGCTTTTTTATACAATGGGAATCTTTGCGTTTACATAAAAGTGCCTGCATCCGATTATATAAAAACTGATCATAAAAAAATAATACCATAACCTGACCGCTCCCTGCCCAGAGATTGCCAAAATACTTTACAAAACAATTACAGCCTTTCTCTGGCGGTTCTTAGGGGGGAGTGGCTGTCAGAAGGAAAGGCTTGTCCTATAATAAAATCAAGACCTTATAAAAACTACCTTTTTAGGGATAAAAGAGTAGCAATGTCAGTATTGTCGGCGATGAGGGAGGGGTGTGTGTTTTTTAGAAAAATAGGGGAACAGACTCAAGAACCGCGTCGTATTATTATCGGAGATGTCCATGGCAGTTTTCAGGCACTTTTGCGACTATTAAACCGAGTTGCCCCCGATAGTGAGGATGAGGTTTATTTTCTGGGGGATTTAATAGATCGAGGAGAGCAGAGCTTGGAAGTGGTGGATTTTGTCATCAAAAATAACTACCAATGTCTCCTAGGAAATCATGAATATATGCTCTTAAAAGCTCTGGCAGGAAAAGAAGTTTCTGAAAGATGGTTAAACGGTTGGATCGAGAGTGGCGGGGCGGCGACACTACTAAGTTATAATAACAATATACCCGCCGAGCATATCAATTGGTTCCAATCCCTACCCGCTTATTTAGACCTAGGAGATATTTGGTTAGTTCATGCGGGAGTACACCCAGAATATCCCCTTGAACAGCAAACAAACGAGGAGTTTTGTTGGATTAGAAACGAGTTTCATACCATGACCCAACCCTATTTCAAGGATAAACTAATTATCACAGGTCATACTTTAACCTTTACCTTTCCAGGTGTCAAACCAGGGCAACTAGCTTGCGGCAGCTGTTGGCTAGACATTGAAACTGGGGTTTATCATCCGCAAAGTGGTTGGTTAACTGCTTTAGATTGGACAAATCAATTAGTTTATCAAGTGCAGGCTCAAAATAAAAATTGTCGCACGATCCCTTTAAAAAAAGCAGTGGTTAATCTAGATATTGACAAGATTTCTCGTTACTCCTCCAGGGAAAGCTCATCTAAATCGCTGAATCTTTAATGTTGATCGGCAAAGAGAAGCAATAAAATCGTAAGGATCGGTTAAAATAGCTGATAATCTGATTAATACCCTTTTCTAATGACCCTTGAACTCTTATACCAGGCCTTCATCGAAACAATTCAACATCCTGACCCTGAGATAAATCTAGCTCGGGCAGCTCTACAAATAGCCAATTTTGAATATCCGCGCCTCAAGATTGATCACTATTTAAATAGGATAAACTTAATGGCTGAGGAGGTAAAAAAACGCTTACCCGATAGATTATATCCTTTAAAAATAGTCAAGGTTATCAATCAATATTTGTTTGAAGATTTACAATTTACCGGTAATACCCAAGAATACTATGACCCCCGCAATAGCTACTTAAATGACGTAATCGATCGCCGCACGGGTATTCCGCTCACTCTCTCGATTATCTATTTAGAGATTGCCAAACAGATCGATTTTCCCATGGTAGGAATTGGTATGCCGGGGCATTTTATTATCCGTCCCGATTTCGAGGAGGTAGAAATCTTTGTCGATCCCTTTCACGGTGGTGAAATCTTATTTAAACAGGACTGTCAAGAAAGATTAAGTCAAGTGTATCAACAGCCAGTTAAATTAGAAGAACATTTTCTCAATATTGCCACCAATCAGCAAATTTTATTACGTTTGCTGACTAATTTAAAATATATTTACCTGAATCGTCAACAATGGTCTCAGACAATTCGGACACTAGATCTGCTACTTTTGCTCATTCCTAATCATCCCCTAGAGCTACGCGATCGAGGTTTAGTTTACTATCAAATTGGACAACTCAGCCAAGCGCAACAGGATTTAGGCTTCTATCTTGCCCTCCTACCCAACGCCCAAGATGCGGAATCCATTCGACAATTATTGCAAAAAATTAACTCTTAAGTCATCCGTCGTCAGGAGATTATTTTTATTTGTTCTCCCCACATCCCAATTCATAATTCATAATTCCCCCACACCCCACCAACAAACTTTTTCAGCAAACCCTAACTAAAATGACTATTAGCCCTTCCCTAACCACAAAAAAACTCAAAATCGGTCAACTACGAAAAGTCCATCATATCGCTTTCAACGTCAAAGATATGGAGGCTTCTCGTCATTTTTATGGGGAAATATTAGGCTTAGAGGAATTAGTGGGGGAAAAAATTCCCACCACCTTAAAAGAATTAGTTGCCCAGGGAAAAGTGGCCAATTTTATCACCCCCGATGGTACAGTAATTGACCTATTTTGGGAACCAGATTTAAACCCTCCCGACGACAATCCTGAAATCGCTTTTACCCGTGCCAACCATTTAGCCTTCGATATTGCCCCCGAAGGCTTCGATTTTGCCCTAGAAGTGCTACAAAGTCAGGGAATTATTATTGCTAGTGGACCCGTGACCCGGCCCACTGGCAGGGGGGTTTACTTCTATGATCCCGATGGCTTTATCGTCGAAATTCGCTGTGATCCTGCATCTTAACGACTCAGAGGACGAAAATTGCCACGAAAAACCAGAAAAGTTAGGGTAATCGCTAATATAATCGCCGTTACCGCAATTAGAGGCAGAGAAATCTGTTTAACAGCGATCGCCAAGAAAGCCCAGATAAACACCCCGATAAAAGCCCGATCTTTTCGGTTTAAACCGACTAAAATTGCGATTATTGCCCCGATAACCAGAATTATTACCGTCCAGATTTGGTCAGTTAGACCCCATCGCTGCCAGTCGATCCAATCTAGCAGCGAAGCGACGTTAACAATCGTGGCCACGGTAATCCAAGCGAAATAGATACTAATAGGAGCATTAACTAATAAACCCTGTTTACGATTGACAATAAAGCGATTAATTTCTAAGCGGAGATAAAGCCGGATGAGAGGAATTAAAATGCCTAGCATTGCCAGTAAAGACAGGGTAAAAAAACGCAATTGAAAGAGAATTACCCAGAGAATCTGACAAGCACTAGCGATGGCTAATTCGTAGCCTAACCGACGCAAACGCGGTTCAGTTTTATTGAAAGCCAAAGCTTGGTAAATTCCCAGACTAATTAAACCCAGATAAATTAATCCCCAGATCGCAAAAGCATAATTAGCGGGAACAATTAAGACATCTTGAAAAACTGTATTCGAGATAGCCCCGATATTTTCGCCCTTGAGAGGGAAAATATTAGCGAAAATATTGGTAATAAAAGCCCCTAGAATAGCAAATAAATTTAGTTCTTGTCGGAGACGATCTCGATCAAAATTCATAGGTCAATCAAAGACAGAAAACATCATTTCACCCTGGGCGGCCAATTGCCCATCGACTCTTGCTTCCCCTTGCATTTTAGCAATTTTATTCATCTTGAAGGATAATAATTCCACCGTCATGATCAATTGATCCCCCGGCACCACGGGACGACGAAAACGGGTTTTATCAATGCCTGCGAAGGCAAAAAATTTCCCTTTCATCCCGGGTAATTGGGTTAAAATCACTCCCCCCACTTGGGCCATAGATTCAACAATTAACACCCCCGGCATCAAGGGACGACTGGGAATATGACCGGGAAAAAAAGGCTCGTTGATCGTGACATTTTTGAGGCCAACGGCTTTTTTACCTGGTACATAGTCAATAATCCGATCGACTAGGGCAAAGGGATAACGATGGGGCAGTAGTTGGCGAATTTCCTCGACGGTGAAGGTAGTTTTTATGACTGGTTCCAACTCGGTTAAGGCTTCGGTAACGATGGTCATGCAAGTCAAAAATTACAAGTGAGATCAGACATTATCTCACAATCAGTTATCAGTTATCAGTTATCAGTTATCAGTGATCACTGATCAGATGAACGTAGGTTGGGTTGAAGCATGAAACCCAACGCCAGCATAGTTTACGCTACCGCTAACCCATCCTACAAATAATTGTGCCTCCCTACTTAGCTTAACCAATTAGGTTTTAGATTCGATCCTTGTTATCAGTTATCAGTTCACTGTTCACTGTTGACTGGAAATGGCTGACAGCCTTTTTAATTGGGCATTTCAGTTAGACGAGCATTTTGATAATAATGGCTGAGAATGCGGTCATAGGTCACCCCTTGGTCGGCGAGGGAAAAAGCGCCCCATTGACTTAAACCGATCCCATGACCGAAACCGCGACCATTAATGGCAAAAGTACCGTTATTAGCTGAAATCGTGAATAGGGTACTACGCAGCTCGAGGAATCGCCGTAATTGGGTATCAGAGATTAATTTAGAGCCTTGATCGCCCACTACACGCATTCTAATCACCCGTCCGTGGGGAGTGATCCTTTCGGGAGATAGCGATCGCACGCGACCGACACCACCGATTAAACGGCCTAATTCCCTGGCGCTAAAGTTTTTTGACCATTGGAATACCGGGGCCACTTGATCGTAATCGACGACACCGCGCAGGTAGGGTAAGGGGGAATTCCAAACATCTTCGACATTTTCCGTATGACCCCCGGAGGAGGAGTGAAACACCGCTAAAATCGGTTTGCCGTTGAAGCTCATAATTTGTCCGGCGGTGGCATTAACTGCCTCGTGGGTGCTAGTAAACTCGCTTTCTAGACCCTTATAAACTTGGGTGCGGGTGGTAGTATCTAGATCGTAGATGCGATTACCAGAAGTATTCATTTGGTAGAGAGCATAGGTGCGCGCCGCCACAGATTGGGCTTTTAAGGCCTCTTGCGGCCAGGAGGGAATCGCCTCCGCACCGACGACACTATAGAGATATTCCTCTAAATCGACTAAATTTAGGGCTGTCACCCCAGAACCTTGCCGAATGATCCTTGTGCGTCCTCGATACCAGCGATCATTAATCCAGACGTAACCATCATTCTCCGGTTCGATGATCAATTGACTGGCCTGCCAATCGGCCAAACCCACCGCTTTTCCTCTGGGATTAGCATTGAGGGCATTCATGGCGGTCAATTCTCCTAAGACTCTGCCGGCCCCATCTTTCACCACAGCATCGGTGGAACTGCCCACGGAGACGGCACTAACACCTTTACTGATGGCAATGCGTAATTCGACAGCAGCTTGGACTGGAGCGATAATCAAAGCCCAAAAAACTAGGACGAGCCAACTATGAGCAGGCAGGCGCTGCAGGTAACTACCCAGCAGCCTTGCTGTGTGTTTATTGGTCATGGGGGTCGGACTCCTCACACAATCGATCGATAATCAATTTTACCCGGACTGGGATTTTTTGGCTACTCTGGTTCGGAAAAATTTTTCCCCTGTCACTTTTTCCCGATTGTCTGACAATTTTTCTCTCCTAGGGACCCTGAATGGGCAAATTGCCTTATTTTGTCCGATTAATCGGGATTTATTCGAGTCATAAAAATCACCAAAAATAAGACCTCTTGTAAAAATCAAAAATTGTTGTTAGGGTTAGGAGTCAGGAGTCAGTAGTCAGTAGTCAGGAGAATTAAGAATGAATAATAATCAATTAAACGGTCTATAGCGTTTCTGATTCACAAGAGGTACATTCCCGATCCTGAACAGCTTAATCAGCAAAGGTTTGAGTGTGCCGCACAGATGCGAGAACCGCTATATTTACAGATTTTATGTAATTTAATCCTTGTTTTTGCCTTTTTTGAACCCTCAAAAATTAATTATGCAAGAGGTTTATACTTAATTGACTTAAGACAACTAAATAATTGTTTAATCGGTAATTCTTGAGGAAATCTAAAATCATAACCCAACCGGCAAAAAGGGTGAGAGAATAAAAACATAGTTCAGAGAGTAGAGGCTGTCAAGACAAGCTTTCCCGTCGTAAAATCCATAATTACTGCCCGTTGAAGGCTGATAACTAACTTTCAAAAAAGTGGCATTCAATTTAGTAGAAAAAATCGCAACAATCTGTCAATCTACTGAAAAAAGAGAGAAACCTTATGTTTTGTGAACAATGCGAACAAACCGCTAGTGGTAATGGTTGTCATCAGTGGGGGGCCTGTGGAAAAAGTCCCGAAGTCAACGCCGTTCAAGACTTATTAGTTTATTGTCTGCGGGGATTAGCATCGGTGGTTTTAAAAGCCAAAGAAGCGGCGATATCTACTCGCGAAGCTGATATTTTTACCTGTGAGGCCCTTTTCGCCACCATGACCAATGTTAACTTTGATCAACGGCGTTTTACTGATTATATTCAGCGTTGTTTAGAGATGCGGGAAAATTTAAAAGCACAATTGAGATCGCTGGACTGGTCTGCACTTGCTAACTATCAGCCTAATTTTAATGAGAGTCTAGTCAGCCAAGGTCAAGAAGTATCCTTAGAACTAATTGAAAAATTGCAAGACCTCGATATTTTTTCCCTAAAGTTAACCGCTATCTACGGAGTTAAAGGTCTGGCTTCCTATACTTTTCACGCTCAGGAATTAGGTCAAGAGGATGACTCAGTTTATCAGGTTATCCAAGAGACTTTAGCGGCAATTGATCGGGGGGATTTAAACCTGAATGATTGGGTGGCAATCTGTCTAAAAGTCGGGGCGGCAAACCTGCGGGCCATGGAATTATTAGATCAAGGTCATACGGAAACCTACGGTCATCCCATACCGACAAATGTTCCCTTAAATCCGCGTTTAGGTAAAGCCATTTTAGTCTCCGGCCATGATATTAAACAATTAGCGGCTTTACTGGCACAAACTGCCAATACTGGGATAACAGTCTATACCCACGGAGAATTATTACCCGCCCACGGTTATCCAAAACTCAAAGAAAAATATCCCCATCTCTACGGTCATTATGGCACCGCCTGGCAAAATCAAACTAAAGAATTTGCTAAGTTTCCGGGGGCAATAGTTTTAACTACTAATTGTCTCATGCCCCCCCACGAAAACTATGAAAGTAAACTCTTTACCCTCGGACCTGTGGGTTATGCCCATATTAACCGCTTAGAAACAGTTGACGGTGCGATCGATTTTAGTCCCGTGATTGCTAAAGCGCAGTCATTGCCCGGATTTACTGAAACAAGCGAACCTCGGCAGGTAATGGTGGGATTTGCCCACAATACCGTTCTCAGTGTCGCTGATACGGTGGTTGATGCCCTTAAACAGGGTAAAATCCGTCACTTCTTCCTAGTTGGGGGCTGCGATGGGGCAAAACCCGATCGCAATTACTACACCGAATTCGTGGAACAAGTCCCCGAAGATTGCATCGTTTTAACCCTTGCCTGTGGAAAATTCCGCTTTTTCGACAAACAATTAGGTAGCATCGAAGGATTACCCCGGCTAATGGACCTGGGACAATGTAACGATGCCTATAGTGCCATCAAAATCGCCCTAGGATTAGCCAACGCTTTTAACGTCAGCGTCAATGAGATTCCCCTCTCCCTAATTATCTCTTGGTACGAACAAAAAGCGATCGCTGTACTGCTCACCCTGCTACATCTAGGGATGCAAAATATCCGTCTGGGACCAACTTTACCGGCATTTATCTCCCCCAACGTCCTCAAATTCCTCGCCGATACCTATCACCTGCAGCCGATTACTACCCCCGCAAAAGACTTAGCCGATTGTCTAGGTTAAAACTTTCTGTAAAAATCCTACCCTTGGCCACAAACCGTGGCCTATGGAAGGAGAGGGATATTATCCTCAAGGAGAAGAATTTTTATGTCCGTAATCACTTTAAGTATTGATGGTAAAGATGTAGCGATCGAAGCGGGTTCGAGAGTTCTGGCGGCAGCTAGTCAGGTAGGAATAAAAATTCCCGCTCTCTGTCATCTCGATGGGGTTTCCGAAGTGGCCGCCTGTCGCTTATGTTTAGTAGAAATTGAAGGTATTAATAAATTATTACCCGCCTGTGTAACGGAGGTGGCGGAAGGAATGGTGGTTCATACCGACACCCCAAAACTGAAAGAATATCGCCGCATGACAGTGGAATTATTATTCGCTGAAGGCAATCACGTTTGTGCGGTTTGTGTGGCTAATGGTAACTGTGAATTACAAGATTTAGCCATCGAAGTGGGTATGGACCATAGTCGTTTTCCCTACCGTTTTCCCAAGCGAGAAGTGGATATTTCCCATCCTCTTTTTGGTATCGATCACAATCGTTGTGTTCTCTGTACCCGTTGTGTGCGAGTCTGTGATGAAATTGAAGGGGCGCACGTTTGGGATCTGGCTTATCGCGGCGAAAAAGATAAAATTATCGCGGGAATGGATCAGCCTTGGGGCAGCGTTTCTGCCTGTACTTCCTGCGGCAAATGTGTTGCCGCTTGTCCAACCGGGGCGATATTCCGCAAGGGTTCCGCCGTTTCTGAAAAAGAGGAAGATCGATCGAAGTTGGAATTTTTAGTTAATGCTAGGACTCAACACCAATGGACGCGTTAGCGAAAAATGGTAGATTCTCAAAACGCTCGTTGGGGACATCTAGGTATTTATGCCAAGTATCTGCGGGCGGAAATGGCTCTGTATGACGAGATTATGGGGATGAATGAAGATATTCGCTTGATTTCCGATTACTGCGGTATTTCTGCTCGGGAAACTCAACGAGCAAAGGACTACGCTTTCGGTAGCGGTGTCAGTCAGTATGAATTTTGGCCTAGTATTGATATGGCAAAGGCGTGGTTGAGGATGGCGCGAGGACAGGGAACGGCGATTGATCGTGTCTTTTTACAACACGAAATCTTAGAATCGGATTTAGTGATCAATCAGGGTATGAATCAGCCTTCTGCTCACGAAATCGCTCAAGCTCAATATGGTTGGTCAGTCTTACTGCGTCAAGGGAATCAATAATGTTATGAATGATACAAATCTCGAACAGATCTTTCTGCAAGCCTTGGATCGCTGTCTATCCCTGCTGGATTATCAATCTCAACCAACCAATTTAGCTTGGTCCGCGATCGAACTTTTCGCCGAAGTTGGGCGATTTCCCCAGATGCTTCGCCAATTCTGTGATCAATACCGAGAGCGTGTGGCGGCGGCAGATCGGGCGATCAAAGATTACGCCAGTAGTGTGGATAATTGGACAGTCAAGGGGACTATTTTCGGGGCGCAGGATCAATGTAATATCTTGCATTTTTTTCTCAATGTCCACACGAAAAATTTTAAGTTTTTTAGAGGTGAAAATTGGACACCACAGCTGATCTGTGAATTTTTGCAAGAATGGAAGGGGATCGATCTTTTTTCTTTAATTGCAGATAATCAGGAACTTGTCGAGACAGGCAAAAACCCGCCCCTCGGTAAACAGCCGCTTTTCTATTAGCTAGTAATCACTATTGCCAAAACCTAACAAACAAGGAATTAAAATTATGTCTAAAATTCGCTTCGCTACTGTCTGGTTAGCTGGTTGTTCGGGATGCCATATGTCCTTCCTCGATTTGGATGAATGGCTGTTAGAATTAGCCGAAAAAGTTGACGTGGTTTATAGTCCTGTCGGCTGCGATCTGAAAACCTATCCGGAAAATGTCGATGTCTGTTTAGTGGAAGGAGCGATCGCTAATCAGGATAATTTAGAACTAATTCATCTAGTCCGTCAAAATACCAAAACCGTCGTTTCTTTTGGTGATTGCGCCGTGACTGCTAACGTTCCCGCTATGCGAAATATGTTAGGAACTGCCGATCCCGTGCTAAAAAGAGCTTATTTAGAGTTAGGAGATAACACACCTCAACTACCAGAAGAACCCGGTATCGTTCCCGAATTATTAGATCAAGTGCTGCCCGTCCATCAAGTCATTCCCATCGATATTTTTATGCCGGGTTGTCCCCCCGATGCGGACAGAATTCGCGAGACATTGATTCCGATTTTAAAAGGGGAATTACCGGTGATGGCAGGACGAGAAATGATTAAATTTGGTTAATTGAATCAGTTATCAGTTATCAGTTATCAGTT
>NZ_CAIP01000247.1 GCF_000297435.1 Microcystis sp. T1-4
ACTAAGGGGGGATCGAACCTAAAAGCCATTTTAAATTTAATTATAACCAGCTACTTACACTAAAATTAATCTCTCTGTGAATCGGCCGATGAATATTAGCAAAACTTGCTTTATTTTCTGCTTATTATCTCAATTCTTGGGCGATGCAGCCGCGAGTTTAGCCGTGACTAAACTCGATTTTGATGCCGGTCAACCCCTCACAAATCAAGTGGTTAGATCGGGGAAAATTAAGGTACAAGTTAGCTATCAACCTATCGACCTAAACGAGAAAGTTGATGATAATTCTGATATTAATAATGTTTCTTATCAAATCTTTTATAACGGGCAAATTTATCAGCAAAATAGCGGTTATAGTGCCTTTGGTTCCGGCTATGTTGAATTAAGAGATTTAGATAATAATGGCATTGATGAGATTATCGTCTCTACCTATAGCGGCGGCGCGCATTGCTGCACATCCTTGGTAATTTATACTTGGCAAAAAGATAAATTTATTAGAGAAGAAACGGGGTTTTTAGATGGTAGTGGAGGTTCCTTTGAAGATTTAGATGGAGATAACAATTATGAATTTGTTACCGTTGATAATGCTTTTTTATATGCTTTTAGTTCCTACGCTGCCTCTTTTCCTCCCTCGAGAATTTATACTTTTCAACAGGGTAAATTAGCAGATGTCACTAGAAAATATCCCCAAGAATTAAGGAAAACTTTAGCGGCAATGTTGAAAGCCTTGCAGTTAGCTAAAAAAGAAAAAGCCGAAGTTAACGGCATTTTGGCTGGTTATGTCGCCCAAAAAATTCTCCTGGGAGAATACGAAGAAGCTTGGCAATTTCTCCTCGCTAATTACGATAAAAACTCCGATTGGGGTCTCGATATCCATGGCGAAAGTACAGCGCTCGGCAAATATCCAGACTTTCCCGCTGCCCTGAGCGCTTTTCTCCTGAAAAATGGCTACTTAACCCCAGTTCGGGTTAAGTAGGACTTGCTGAATAATGGTAAAACCCTTTGAAAATAAGGCTTTTGACCTGTTAAAATCTGATGTTAGTGCAAGAAAATAGGATTGGGACATTCAAAAACCTTGCATTATTCTCCTCATAGTACATAAACTGGTACAAAAAAAGAGGGCAACAAAGCCTGAAACGACCGACTCCTGACGACCGACTCCTGACTCCTAACCCCACCAACAAACTTTTTGCCGCAAACCCTAAGTAGAGGCGATAAAATACCAGTGGTTGCTTTAATATCACCTGAATAGTCGGTTTCTTGTGTCTTTCCCCCGACTATCGGCTGCTACCACTGGTTTGCTGTTGTTTGTTGTTGTAATCTGAGGAAATATAGTTCTTGCGTTCCCAAGCGCCTGAACTGCATTTGTCTCTCTAGTAAAAATTGTAACAGACAATACCCATTTTGTGTAAAAAAAAGTAAACAATTTGGTAAAAAATTATTTTTTGCGGTAATCCTCAACCCTCTGAGGACAGCCCCAGATTACCGTTTCCTGTTTGTAAACCACCATACCGGGTTTGGCACCCTTGGGTTTATAGACGTATTTGGGACGGGTATAGACGACGGGAACCTGTTCACTATGGCGAGCGCGGCTATAATAAGCGGCGTAATCGGCGGCAAATTGCAGATCGGCGGCTTCTGGAACTGTACCAGGGCTTAAACGCAGTAAAACGTGACTACCGGCGATTTCTTGACTATGAAACCAAATATCGTAATCGCTGGCACTACGGAAAGTTAGCCGATCATTTTGACGGTTATTTCTGCCAATCCATAATTCTATTCCAGAGGGAGTAATAAAGCGCATAGGTTCCGATTCTTTATTATTCGTCCGATTACGCTGGTAATTGCTTTCTAGATACTTCTGTTGAATTAATTCTTCTTGTATCTCGTCTAGAGCCTGTAAATCTTCGCCGCTGCTATAATTTTCTAGTTGACTTACACTTGATCGCACTTGTTCGAGATAATTAATTTCACTGACCACTTCCTCTAATAAAGGTTCCACCGCTAACCGCGCCCTTTTTAATTTCTGATGTTGTTTATAAAAATATTGGGCATTCTGTACGGGATTTCTTTCGGGATCGAGAGGAATAATAACAGGTTTTCCTGTCTGAAAATCCGCCAAACTAATGCTAGTCATTCCCTGCTGTACTTGCTGGAGATTGGCCATTAATAAATCCCCTTGCTCTTTATAGCGATCGGCATGAGCGGATTCTGCTAGTCTTGTTTGAAATTCCGCCGCTTTGGTTTGCAGTTTAGTCAGTAAATAGATGACTTTTTGATTTAATTTTTGCTGTAGTTGTCGAAAGCTTTCTTGATTAATTTGGTCGCTATAATAACGGTTTAATAATTCTTGGACATTTTTAGCCGCTGCCAGCATCTCCCCACCGATCACTGTATAACCTTCGCTTGTCCATCCGGGTTGAAAGGTTTTATTTTCAAGGATTTTTAACCATTCTTGCCAGACTGAAAAAAGCTTTTCCCAATCATTAGTATCTAACTGATCGGTGTTTAATTTCGGGTTAATCTTGGCTTTTTGCAACAGCGATCGAGCGATAACTGGACTAACCCCACGATAGGTACTAACTAACTGTTTTTCGATAGTTTTAGGGATTAAACTAACTCTGGCTTGCCAACTGCTCAAGGATTCTTCTAAACTGGGATCTGTGGCCAATAAAACGGGGGGTAGTTGATAGATTTGTCCCGTTTGTACGGTGCGAACACTAGACTGGGTAGCATTGACTTGATGGGCAACGGTGACAATTTGATTGTCAGCCGCAGTTAAAATCACATTGCTATATTTGCCGATAATTTCTATATACAAATGCCACAGCGCCGGATCATCGGGACGTTTGGCAAATTGCAGATCGATGACTCTTTCCCACGGGGCCACAAATGCTAATTTCGTCAGCGCAAAACCATTGAGTTGATGACGCAATTGATCGCTAAAAGTGAAGGTATCGGGGATTTTCGGCGGCGGATCACCAATATGCAGCCGCGCCCCTTGGGGATGCCAAGAAATAATTAACCATCCCTTGCAATCAAAGGTTCGTAAATAGAGGGCGATCGTTTGGCGATCAATTTGATACACTTGTTCTAGTCTCGCTGGTAGCCAAGTGGCTGCAATTTCGGCACAAGTGGCGCTGAGGGTGGTAAAGTCTACGGATTGCATTTTCAGTTATCAGTTATCAGCTGTAGGGTGGGTTAGGCGACGGTAACTGCTACAGTTTAGTATTGATTTTGTGTTCGCCGTAACCCACCAAATTATTGCTCCTTTTTTCTCGGTGCTTTAGGTTGGTGCGTTACGCTGCGCTAACGCACCCTACTGGACTGTTTCAGCTAAAATAGGGCAATAGATTTCGGCTTAAAGTCTTAGATTATAGAATTTATAGCATTTTTCTAATACACCAAATTAGCTGAAACAAACCACTACTTTTTACTTTTGTAAAAGGGTTTTTTAACGACGGTAGCGGGGTAGGTGGTGCCGCGGATTTCCACTTCGATCGCCTGTCCGATCGAGGCGAAAGGTGTGGGAAGATAGGCTAAAGCGATCGCTGTGTTTAAAGTTGGTGATAAAGTGCCACTGGTAACTTTACCCACCGCTTCCCCGGCAAATACTACCGGATAATCGTGACGAGCGATATGTTTGCCGGACATCTGCAATCCCACCAAGAGGCGATTGACACCATTAAGTTTTTGGTCTTCAAGGACATCACGACCGATAAAATCGCCTTTTTCTGGCAGATGAACCAACCAATTTAAGCCAGCCTCTAGGGGACTCGTGCTATCGTCGATATCCTGTCCATAAAGGGCTAAAGCTGCCTCTAAACGCAGGGTATCCCGGGCCCCTAAACCGCAGGGAGTCACCCCTAAATTTAAGAATTCTGTCCAAAGTTGCTGCCCGATTTCAGGGGAGGCCATAATTTCAAAGCCATCTTCTCCCGTGTAACCGGTCCTAGCGATAAAAACTTTTTCCCCGAAAAGCTGGCTTTCCCAGTGATTAAATAGGCCAAAATCGCTTAATTTTTCCCCGATCAAGGGCTGTAAAATTGTCGCCGCCTTGGGTCCTTGCAGGGCGATTAAGACCCTTTCTCGCGATAAATCTTTTAATTTGACCCCCGACCCCTCTAAATTGCCTAAAATCCATTCTCGATCTTTATCGGTGGTTGAGGCATTAACAATTAATACGCCTTGGTTTTCGCTTTGGTAGTAAAAGATAATATCATCGATTATGCCACCGTCCGGGTTGAGTAAAACGCTATATTGTGCTTTTCCTGCCCTTAAACGGGCTAAATTAGAGGGAACTAGGGTTTGGAGAGATTGAACCAGATTATCGCCAGTTAAGATAAATTTGCCCATGTGGGAAATGTCAAACATCCCGACACCACTGCGGACAGCATTATGTTCGGTTTTTAGGCCGCTAAACTGTATCGGCATCTCCCAACCCGCAAAAGGGGTAAATTTGCTGGTTTGTTGGGCAATTAGCTCGTATAAGGGGGTACGAATAGCGGGGGAAGTTGCTTCTTGATTGGCCACGGTGTTCTCGATCGAATGGTTTTCTGCCTAGAGTAGCATAGCAGTTATCAGTTATCAGTAACCAGTTATCAGTTATCAGTGACCAGTGACCAGTAAACAGTTATCAGTAACCAGTAAACAGTAAATAAGTAGGTAGGCGTTAAAAATTATCAGACACCACCGTTATCAAGGGGGGACTAAGGGTAGGGTTGATTCATGAATCAACCCTACTATGAATCAACCCTACTATGAATCAACCCTAGGACTAAGGGGGGATCGAACCTAAAATCCATTTTTAATTTAATTATAACCAGCTACTTAAGTAGTCATGCAAAATAAATTTCCTAGTGAAGACAGGCAAGAGGCAATAGGCAAGAGGCAAAAGCTTTATCGAAATGTGTAATTAATTTTGCTTAGGTACTTAGTAAACAGTAAACAGTGATAAATCATACTAAATCCGTTGAGTACAGGCTAGTTATGCGGAGAGGCAGTCATGCAAGAGGCACTCATGCAAAGGGGAATAAATAATCAGTTTTTAATAACCGGATTTAGGATCACTATCCACTGATAACTAATAACAAAGGCCGAAACTAAAACCTAATTTGTTAATCTAAAAGCTTTGATGTACTTAGTTTATAACCTTCTTGTTAGGTAGGAGAATTGCCAGATTCTTTCTTTTGCCTCTTGCCTTCAGAAGCTGATTACTGATTACTGTTCACTGATAACTGAAAAAGTTCCCCACTCCCCAATTCATCATTCATAATTTATAATTTATAATTCATAATTCATAATTCATAATTCATAATTGCCACTCCCTTAACCTTTCTCGCACTCTGTCAATGGGAATCGCAAAACCGCAGCCCAATCTAACGGCATTTTCTAGGGGTTTAGGAGTAGAGGGATTGGCACAAAATAAACTCGCTTGGGAAATCACTCCCACCACTTGATTTTTATCGTTTAAAACTGGACTTCCCGACTGTCCAGAAACGACAAACATGGATAAACTTAAGGATTTTTCGTTATTATCATTAACCGTGCCTTTGCTGACAGTCCAATCTTTTTGATTAAAAGGATTACCGATCGAGATTACTGGTTGATTAGCGGCAATTGGTAGGGGTGCTAAAGCTAAAGGTTTTAAATCTGGAGGGGGATTTTTTACCTCCAATACTGCTAAATCGAGCCAGTCGTCAGCGGGGGTAGTGTGGAGAATTTTAGCTTTTGAACGCTTGCGAATTTTTCCCTGGGGTGGTTGGCTATAATACTCCACAAAAATGCGGGACCCTGCATCGATTTCTTGACGGTAATTCGTCACCACATGGCGGTTAGTCACGATCCAAGCTGTATCTTGATCTCGTTTTAATAACCAACCAGTGCCGATACCATTTTTATTTTTGCCGCGCACGACAATTTTAACAATTGAGCGTTTTAAATTCACCAGAGGATCACTCTTAACACTGGGAATTATCTCTGGCATTTTTAATAATTCGGGATTGTCGTGAATTAATCGCCCCCGTTGAATTTCCTGTAAAATAAATCTAGCTTCTGATAAATTGGGATCAATTTCTACGGCCTGCCGACACCAATTTAGACCCTCATCGATCTGACCGCTATTGATATAGGTATAACAAAGATTTTCGTAAATATTAGCATTCTTGGGGCTAATTTGCCGCGCCTGTTGAAAAACTGCCATGGCTGCCCCTAGTTTTCCCTGTTCCGCTAAAGCTTTGCCCAGATAATTATAAATATCCCCATCTTTAGGAGCGTAAATTAAAGCCTGTCGATATATTTGCTCTGCTTCCTGCCATTTTCCCTGTTTTCCTAGGGCTTCTCCTAATTTTTTGTAGATTTCACCCTGACTAGGTATCAATTCTAGAGCTTGCTCATAGGCATAACTGGCCTCTTGCCAGAGTTGCTGTTCACTGTAGGCCTTTCCCAGATAAAAATAGGCTTTTCCCTGACTAGGATCGAGAAAAACCGCTGCTTGCAGAGCTTTCGCCGCCTCATCCCAACGTTGTAAACTATAAAGGGCTTTTCCTAGCTGAAATTGCGCTTTAAAAGTTGGTTTAATCATAATTGCTTTTTGGTAGGCATCGATCGCCTCTGACCATTTTTCCTCTTGGGCGAAGATATCCCCCAAAGCCACTAAATAATTACTTTGGGAGGGTTCCATCGGTGGTTTATCATTAACGATAAAGCCACGATTATATGCTTCTAAGGCTTCAGAATAGCGTTTTTGACTTTGCAAGACCTGAGCGATTTTTATATGGGCTTGAACTGAATTTTCGTGGAAAGATAAAACGGTTCGGTAAGCAGACAGAGCCGATTCCTTCTCCCCCGCGGCCAAAAGTCGATCGCCTTGCCAAAGATAAGCCAAGGCAATCAGATAAAAAATAGCAAAGGGAGCAGCGGCGACTGAGGCAATAATCACCAATATTTGCCAGGATTTGCCAAAATGGCGGCGACCGATTTTAACATCTTTTCTTTTCATTTCTTGGTTAGGATAGACAACAGGCTAGAGGTGGTTCGATAATCGACCTAGACCAATTTAGATGCGCGGGCCGCTTACACATATTTTTCCCTTTCCTGTTGCCCTTTCCGCAGTTCTGCTCCTCCTTCTTTCTAGGGGATGAATGTAATTTTGTCGAACTACTTACCGATTCCTGCTGCGAGCGCTGGGTAGGATTAACATAGCGTCACCGAAGGAATAGAAACGGAAACGCTCTTGGATCGCTTCTTGATACAATGCCAGTAGTCTTTCCCGTCCGACTAAGGCACTGACTAACATCATCAAACTGGACTTGGGTAGGTGAAAATTAGTGATCATGCCGTCGATAACCCGCCATTGATAACCAGGATAGACAAATAAATTCGTTTTTCCCTGAAAAGCGGTTAATTTCTCGCTCTTACTTTCTTTAATTGCCCCTTCCAAGGCGCGAGCTACTGTGGTCCCCACGGCGATAACCCGGCCACCTCTAGCCTTTGTTTGGGCGATTTTTTCGGCAGTTTCGGCGGAAATCTCGAAAAATTCTTGGTGCATTATGTGTTCTGCAATATTTTCCACTTCCACGGGACGAAAGGTTCCCACTCCCACATGAAGGGTGATATAGGCGGTATCTATACCCTTCTGGGCGAGCTTATGGAACAATTCGGGAGTAAAATGTAATCCAGCCGTGGGAGCGGCTACAGAACCCTGTTTATCAGCGTAAACTGTTTGATAACGGTCTTCTTCCGCCTCTGATTCGGTGACGTAGGGGGGGAAAGGAATATGACCGTACTCCTCCAACATATCCCAAAAACTGCGTCCGGGATGAGGTTGAAATTCCAGCAGACGACCACCAGTGTTCAGATCTCGGTCGATTATTTTCGCTAACCATAATTTTTCTTTGTCTTCTGTTCGCCCTGTTTTCGGATAAAAAAGGACTTCTGAACCGACTTTAAAGCGTTTTCCCGGTTTGACTAGGGATAACCAACGATGGTCATCCTGTTCTTCTAGTAGCAATATTTCTACGGGGGCGCCCGTGGTTTTACGTCCAAATAAACGGGCTGGAATCACGCGGGTATCGTTGAAAACCAGCAAATCCCCCGACTCTAACCAAGTGGGTAAATCCCGAAAAATAGCCAAATTATGACTATTGGGAGAATCTACCACCAAAAGACGGGAACTGTCTCGGGGTTCTGCGGGATTTTGGGAAATTAACTCCGGAGGAAGGTGATAATCGTAGCTGGAGAGTAATTGGTCAGGGATCATCATCATTATCATAATAAAGATCTTCGCAAAAGTTGGGTAATCCTACCCAGGCGAACTTCACTAAATCGGGGATTTCTCCCCTTGGTGTATGGAACGGTTTATCGTCAGACTAGAGATATAACACTAATCGTGACTGTTAGCCAACAGCCCAGCGGCCAATATGGACTATCTCTATTTTCTTGCTAACGCTAGTTTAACGCTACGAGTCACCGAATACCTGCGATCGATGACTCATCTGCCCTCCTCCGTCATGACAGTTATCCATCAGATTAACGGTTGGGTGGTCAAGGTCAAGTTTAATCAAATGCTCACTCCTTGCCAACACGGGGATTTTCGCGCCTACATGAATGAGTTAGGGATTCCCTATCAACCGGAAATGCGTCTCCAGATGGTTTTTTGGAGTTTGGAAACAGGACAATCCCCCATTGATGTCATGCGTCGTTACCAAGTGGCGATCGTTGCCCATGGTACCCCGGATCAGCAAGATATAGAGGCTTTTCGCCAACAATTTACTAAGGGTTTAGGATACTGTCCGGAAACTCTCGCCTAGGGTTTATTTTCTTTCAGGATGCTCTTCTAGGGCAACTACAGGACTTAAATCGTTGATGTGATCAATTAATTGATACAAGCGTCCGTAACTCTTGCCGTTGAAGTAAAAAACTAGACGAGGTAAATGGTGGCTGGAATCCCGATTCTCTCGTTCTAGAATTTGACTAGGTTCGATTTTACCCTTAACTACGATATCGCCGAAGTTTTGGTTAATTTGTTGGATCTGTTCCCCGCTTAGTTCCTGGTTAAGACGAATAACAAAGGATTCTCCCACAAAACGGCTGGAGTGATACACCCGATAGAAGTGGCGAATTGTTTGACAAGCGTAGTCTAGATCGTTGGTAATTGTATAAAAATTCCGATCTTCGGCGGATATCAGTCCTCTTTTTTGCAGATTTTCACTAATTTGTTCTTGCCAAGTTTGCCAGTAGTCCCCATCAGGCTCATCAATTAATACTAGGGGTGCAGGTCCGTATTTGCCCGTTTGACAGAGGGTAAGCGTCTCGAAGGCCTCATCTTGGGTGCCGAAACCGCCGGGGAATAAAGCTACTGCGTCACTTTCCCGCAGAAAAAATAGTTTTCTGGTAAAGAAATATTTAAAATCGATTAATTTGGCATCATTTATGATATAAGGATTAGCCCCCTGTTCAAAGGGTAGCTGAATATTTAATCCGAAGGAATTTTCCCGTCCGGCGCCTTCATTCCCTGCTTGCATGATGCCACCCCCAGCGCCGGTTAACACCATAAAACCGTATTGACTGATACGGCGTGCGAATTCTACTGCGAGACGATATTCACTGCTGTGGGGTTTGATGCGTGCCGAGCCAAAAATGGTCAGTTTACGAATGTGACGGTAGGGGTAAAATACCTGAAATCCCTTTTCTAGATCTTCGATCGCATAGGTTAAAATTTTCCAATCGAGGCGATCGATTTCCTCCCCGGCAATTCTGACTATTGCTTCCAGAGATCTTTGAATCCATTTACTATCTTTCGACTGTGGCAAGCGTTGCAGCAATTTCAGCAAGTCTTCCCTTAATTGAGAATAGGAGTTGTCCATTGGGGGTTGGGTTTTAGGGTGTTGTGGGTTGGGGTGTTGGGGTTTTAGGGTTTTAGGGTTTTAGTTGAAATTCCCCACTTCCCCATTTCCCTGTCCATCTGATAGTTAACTATTCAAATACTTAAAGATCACTATTCAGGATTATTTATTGCTTGATTAATTTGGGTGATTTGGGTTTGAAAATATTGTTCACGATAACGGATAGCTTGGGCTAATTCCGCACCTTTTTGGAAAGCGAGTAAAGCTTGGGGATAATTTTTTCTCTTTAGATAAATTTGACCGATTTGATCGTAGGTATTCATTAAACCGTAGTAATTATAGCCTAATTCATGGACTTTAATTGATTCTTGATAGATTTGTAAAGCATAATCTACCTGTTGATAACTTTTATAAAGTTCTGCCAACTTATTTAAAGCTTCTCCTGCCGTGCCGTACTGTTGTAAAGCCAAAGCGAGAGAATAGGCTTCTTGAAAGTTTTGGCTGGCTTTATTTGCATCTTTTAAAGCTTGGTAATCCAAACCAATTTGAATTTTTAGAGCGGGGATTAACTGTATTTGCTGATTTCTGATCTGGGTTTCAGCTATTTCTTCTTTAATTTTTACTGCGTTAGCTGGTTGTAGAGATTCTCGATAAATTTCTGCTAATCTTTGCAGATAAATTCCTTGCTTGAGCGAGTCATTCCGTGCTTTAGCTACTGCTAATAATTCCTCATAGACTGGGGCTGCTTTTTGATAATCAAAACGGGATAAATGAATTTGACCAAGTTGATTTAAATTTGCTTCTACTGCCAGATTATCCCCAGATTTTCTGGCAGTAGCTAGGATTTTATCATAGATAATTATCGCCTCATTAAAAGCTCGTACCTGTTGATAGGATGTACCTAATAATGCTAATAGTTCCTCCTCCATTGTCTGGTTAGTTTCTGCGGTTTGTTGCAAAGATTTTAAACGAGCAGTAATTAATTTAACATCCTCAGTTCGATCTCGATTCCAAGCTGCTAACCCCACTTTTCCCAAAGATTTTACTTCTTCTTTTGCTCCTAAATAACGATTTAATTTAATCACTTCATACCAGATGGGAAAAGCTTCCTCATTTAATCCCGCATCGTATTTAGCTTGAGCTTCAGCATCGCGTTGATCGATGTATAATAACAGTTGACGATGCTCCAAGGGAGTTAAAGGGCGATCAATTGCGGGTAATAAAGGACTTTTTAGGGGAGTTTCGAGGGGATTGGGTGCAGGGGTTTCTGTTTGTGCTAGGAGAGGAAGGGAAGTACCGATCAAACAGAGCCATAAACTGAGAGAAAAACGTAGCATAATAGATTGATAAGAGCGTAGTAGAGGGTTATATTTTGTGATCGATCGATTCTATAAGAGACTGACTGCCGAAAATTACCGTTTCCCAATTTTGGGTTTAATTGCTAGTTTGATTGTAACCTTTAGTCTGGCTGCCTGTGGTGTCTCCCCGCAAGTTTTGGCAGAACAACGAATGTTTCCACCTCTCTCGGTCGAGTTTCTGGGAGAATATCAATTACCAGAAGCAGATTATCAAGGGACAAGGGTGGGGGGATTATCGGCAATTACCTATGATCGCGCCAATAACCGCTTTTATCTCCTCAGTGATGATCGTTCTCAGAAAGCTCCGGCCCGCTTTTATACGGCTAGTTTGCAGATAAATGATGAAAAAATCGAAAAAGTGAATTTAGAGGCGGTTACGTTCCTAAAAGATGGCAAGGGAGAAACGTTTAAAAAGGGATCGATCGACCCGGAAGGTATCGCTTTTTCGCCCCGACAAACTTTGTTTATTTCCAGTGAAGGTGCGGTTAAAGAGGGAATTGCTCCTTTTGTGGCTGAATTTGATTTGCAGGGACAATTAAAGGAGTCTTTGTTAATTCCTAATCGCTTTTTACCGGATGATAGCAATCAAAAAGGAATCGGGGATAATTTAGGTTTTGAATCCTTAACTTTAGGGATTACCAGCACTCTTAAAGATGATCCTTTTCGTTTGTTTACTGCAACAGAAAGTGCTTTAATTCAAGATAGTCCCACGGGAAAAAGAGCAGAAAATCTCAGAGTGCGACTTCTTCATTATGTTATTGATCCGATTGGTGCGCCGGTGTTAGTATCAGAACAATTGTATGTGTTAGATGAGCCACCCAGTGGTGCGAGATACTACGGTTTAACGGAATTATTAGCTTTAGAAAAAGAGGGTTATTTTCTCAGTTTAGAGCGAACTTTTGGTTTAGAAGGTTTTGGAGCGAAACTCTTTCAGGTAGTTAACGCAAGCGCCACCGATACCTCGAAAATCGCCAGAATACCGGGGGAATTAGAAGCTTTACAGGTGCAACCCTTGCGGAAAAAATTATTACTAGATTTAGGGACTTTGGGGATTGATTTAGATAATTTGGAAGGAATGACTCTCGGTCCAAGATTACCAGATGGTAGTCGCTCTTTGATTTTAATCAGTGATAATAACTTTAATCCCAATCAGGTCAATCAGTTTTTACTATTTCGACTCAAGGAAAAATAAACAAGAGATGGTTAATTGCCTCACCTATCCCCTTCTGGGAGAGGGGTTGGGGTGAGGACTACCAATAAAGAAAAATAGGATAAATAGCTGGTTTAAAGACAAAACGGCCGGTTAATAATCACTTTTTTCGATATCTTTGCGAATATCATTCAGGTCAATATAGCGATCGGTGGCGTTGCGTAATTCCCTAGCGATCATCCCTTCCGTAGAAACTACGGTAATATGAGTATTTTTAGAGCGCAATAGTTCGATCGCTCGTTCAAAATCGCCATCACCGCTAAATAAAATCACTCGATCGTATTGATCGACAGTATTAAACATATCGACGACAATTTCGATGTCTAAATTAGCTTTCTGGGAAAAACGACCGGAACTATCATCATAATATTCTTTCAAAATTTTCGTTCTCACCGTATAACCCAAACTAATTAAAGCATCGCGAAAACCTCTTTGATCTTGGGAATCTTTTAAACCCGTGTACCAAAAGGCATTAATTAACATAATATTCGGGTCGTTGGTGAAGTAATTTAACACCTTGCGCGGGTCAAAAAACCAACCATTTTTTTGTTGAGCATAAAACATATTATTGCCATCCACAAAAATCGAAAGGCGATCTTTCGGACGGGTGCCACCATTACAATGACAAAGACCGGCTTCTGTCATACAAAATACATACCTAATTTTTTATAGAGTTTAACTATAAAATTACCTTTTAGTAATTTTACGGGGGAAAACGACTATTCTTTGGGGAATAGCGGTGATTTGAGAGCAAAAGGATAGCAACTAAAATAAAAATTAGCTTTTTTGTCTAAGTAGGGAGACACAATTATTTGTAGGATGGGTTAGCGGTAGCGTAACCCATGCGGGCGTTGGGTTTCATGCTTCAACCCAACCTACGTTTATCTTATATTTAATTCCACCCACCCACTTAGGAGACAAACTAGATAATAGTTTCGGAATAATTAAAAGTGATAATAGAGGGATTGTACAGTAATTAGGTCATTTTGATAATCTTTCTCGATAGATGGGTATCAATAGGGCCGGTTAGATCAGGTAGGAACACCAATCACTCCAACCTCCAGAATATAGCTTAACATTGTCGTATCCGGCTAGGGTAAGGGAAAGGATATTGACACAGGCTGTCACTCCCGAACCACAGTAGAGGATAATTTCTCGATCGCCTTGCCGCTCTTGCCAACGTTGTTTTTGCTCGGCCAGGGGTTGGGAAAAACCCTGACTATCGGTGACTTCTAACCAGGGATAATTAAGCGCCCCCTCAATGTGGCCGGCGATCGGATCGATCGGTTCCCTTTCGCCCCGATAGCGATCGCTTTCCCTAGCATCAATTAACACCACTCCCGCTTGCTCTTTTTGCCTTTTTAGCTGCTCAATTGTGACTACCCAATCCTCTTGAACTTGGGGGAGAAAAGCGCCGGTTTTTGGCACAGGTATCTGATTAGAGACGGGATAACCGGCATTTAACCAATTTTGCCAACCACCATCGAGAATGCTGACTCGTTCATGGCCCAGATAACGTAATAACCACCAGAGACGACTGGCAAAGGCAAAACGGGAGGCATCGTAGGCGATCACATGGGTTTGACCGGAAATCACCCCTAAAGAGCTTAATTTAGCGGCTATTGTCTGCGGATTCGGTAAAGGATGACGTCCGCCATGACGGGCAACGGGAGCCGATAAATCGCGATCTAGGTGTAAATAGAAGGCATTTTCAATATGATTGGCTAAATACTCTTGATAACCGAGATCGGGATCGTTTAATTGAAAACGACAGTCAATAACCATCAGATCGGGGCGATCGAGATTGTTCACTAACCAACTAGGAGAAACGAGGGGCGCGATCGGATTCATGGCGGGAAAATTGTTTAATAATTAACAGACAGTTGCGCTGATCTTCATTGTGAGTATAACTGAGTTGATCGGCGATTTTTTGCAGGATCGGCAGTCCTTGCCCATGACCTGAGAAACTATGGTCAAGATGGGCATTTTTCTCGATAAAGCCCTCTAAATCGAAGACGGAACCCCGATCCCAGATGCGAAGTTCCATCTGGGATCGGGTAATCTCGATTTCGATCTCGATCGGGATTTCGGGGGGGAGGTGTCGGTGAGCGTGACGGACTGCATTAGTAAAACCTTCGGCAAGAGCAAGCTGACACTGGAGCCAGTCTTTTTGGGCAATGCCCGCCGGTTCAAGTTGCTCAAAATATTTTAAAACGGTATCTAAGGACTTGAGATCGCTATCTACCTGAAAAGAAATCTTCACCCCCGGCTTACCTCTGCAATGCCTTACGCTAGAAGTTATACCATTTTTCCCCAACTATGACTGATGTGTTGGATCGATTCTGGATTTAATTTTTGGTTGAGGGACAAGCAAAGTCATCTGTCAGGGGGTCAGGAGTAGGCAGTAAGATTGAGATAGTCGAGTCACAAAAAAAATGGTACGAATTCTAGTAATTGATGATGATGGAGTAATTCAAACGTTTTTGAGCCGCGCGTTGCAGAAGGAATACGAGGTTTTTATTGCCGGTGATGGGGAAGAAGGATTAAAGCAAGCGGGGCAACTGAACCCGGCGATGATTATTTGTGATTGGATGATGCCGGGGATCGATGGGTTGGAAGTTTGCCGGCAAATTAAGCTCAATCCCCAACTGTCAACGACTTTTTTTATCCTTTTAACTTCTTTGGGATCGGTGGAGGATCGGGTGAGGGGATTGGATGCGGGGGCAGATGATTTTTTATGTAAACCGATCGAGATTAATGAGTTAAGAGCGCGGGTGCGGGCGGGAATACGTTTGTATCAATTAAGTCATGATCTGCAAGCGCAAAAACAATTACTAGAAATGGAGTTAGCGGAGGCTGCGGAATATGTGCGATCGCTGTTACCAGAACCTTTCATTTCTCCAAAACTTGCTATCGATTTTCGCTTCCTTCCTTCTCGTCGATTGGGGGGCGATGGCTTTGATTATTATTGGTTAGATAAGGACCATTTGATGTTATATCTTTTAGATGTGGCTGGCCATGGTTTGCGAGCGGCTTTACCTTCCCTTTCGGTGATTAATTTACTCCGTTCCCGCAGTTTAAGTCAGGTGAATTACTATCAACCTAATCAGGTTTTACAAGGGTTAAATCAAGTTTATCAAATCAGTCCTAAGAATGATAAATATTTTACTATTTGGTACGGAATTTATGATCGGAAACAACAACAGTTAACCTATGCCAGCGCCGGTCATCCCCCAGCAGTTCTCCTGACTCAAAAACCTTTTGGCCAGATGATTGAAACCAGACTGAAAGCCCCCGGTTTTCCCATCGGGATGTTTCCGGAAGCGGAATATATTAATCAGGTTAAATGCCTGAATTTCCCCAGTAGCCTTTATCTTTTTAGCGATGGAATTTACGAGATCGATTGTGCCGATGGTAGGATGTGGGGACTGGAGAACTTTATTCAATCTTTGCGAAATTATCACGGTAATTATGCTAAAAATCTCGATAATTTTATTGAAAAAATTCAAGCTTTACAATTTGATGGCAATTTTAGGGATGATCTTTCGATTATGCAGGTGGATTTTCGTTAAGTACCTAAGTAAAATTAATTACACATTTCGATAAAGCTTTTGCCTTTTGCCTCTTGCCTTTTGCCTATCCCAACCAATAAATTAATTTTTGCACGACTACTTAATTAACTTCCGAGGATTTTTTGTTCTAATTCTTCTCGGTTATTAAAAATTTCAAAAACTCGATCCATATCAGTCAATTCAAATAACATTTTTATCTGCTCATTAATCGAGCAGATTAATAGTTTACCCCCCGCAGAACGCACGGTTTTTAAGGATAAAACTAGCGCCCCTAAACCAGAACTATCCATAAAGGTGACATTCTTGAAGTCAACGATAATAACCTCGGAACCTCCCTGCACGGCTTCGGCAATTTCTTGGCGAAATTGGCTGGCTTGGTTGCCATCTAAAATACCCGATGGTTGAATAACTTTAATCGCAGAACTCATAAAAAAAAGAAAAAATTAAAGGTTTTCTACCCGCTCACTGATAACTGCTCACTGAAATCTGCTGACGGCAGCGAATCTTTAACTATTTTTAACATATTAGGGTCAAGAAAAGCGCAAAATTAAAAATAGGAATTTTTGAAACTGCATGGAAAGTTACGATGTCATCCTCATCGGTGCGGGGCATAATGGTTTAGTTTGTGCCGCCTATCTCCTCAAAGCCGGTTATCGCGTCCTCCTTCTGGAACAGCGTAGCGTACCGGGAGGAGCGGCTACCACAGAAGCGGTTATCCCAGATCTAGCCCCCGATTTTAAGTTTAATCTCTGTGCGATCGATCACGAATTTATTTTTTTGGGACCGGTAATTGAGGAATTGGAGCTAAAACGCCACGGATTAGAGTATTTATTCTTCGATCCTACCGTTTTCTGTCCCCATCCCTCCGGCCAATATTTTCTTTCCTATCGCTCTCTGGAAAAAACTCACGCCGCAATTGCCCAGTTTTGTCCGCGAGATGCCGATCGTTACCTTCAGTTTATCGACTATTGGGGACAGTTGATGAATGCGATCGGGCCTTGGTTTAACGCTCCGCCCCAAGATTTGCTCAGAATCGCCCGCAATTATAACTCTAGTGCCTTAGCTAGTGTCTGGAAAGCGATCGGCTCGAAAAAGAAACTGCTCGACTTCATCCGCACGATGATTACTTCCCCCGAAGATGTCCTCAATGAGTGGTTTGAGAGCGAATTTGTCAAAGCACCCCTGGCTCGTCTAGCGGCAGAAATTGGCGCTCCTCCCTCCCAAAAAGGTATTACCTCCGGGATGATGATGATGGCGATGCGTCACTCCCCCGGGGTGGCTCGCCCTCGTGGTGGTACGGGCGCACTAACCGAGGCTCTGGTGAAATGTGTTGTCAGTCTCGGTGGGGTAATTTTAACCGAGCAGAAAGTTAAACAGATTCTAATTGAGGAAGGACAAGCGATCGGGGTTAGGGTCGACTCTGGACAGGAATATCTGGCAAAAGCAGCTGTTATCTCTAATATTGACGCTAGACGAGTCTTTTTACAGTTAGTCGCCCCCGCCGATGTGGATGCCGCTGATCCGGAATTGCGAGAAAGGGTAGAACGGCGAATTGTCAATAACAATGAAACAATTCTTAAAATTGATTGCGCCCTCGCCGAAGCGCCAAGGTTTGAGGCTTACGATCACAAAGAGGAGTATTTACAGGGAACGATTCTCATCGCCGATTCCGTGCGTCACGTTGAACAGGCCCACGCTTTAACGATTTTGGGGCAGATTCCCGACGAAAATCCCTCGATGTACCTAGATGTCCCCACTATTCTCGATCCCTCCATGGCTCCCCAAGGCAAGCATACCCTCTGGATCGAATTTTTTGCCCCCTATCAGATTGCCGGGGCCGAGGGAACGGGATTAAACGGCACGGGATGGACGGAAGAATTAAAAAATCGCGTGGCCGATCGAGTTCTTGATAAACTGGCCGATTATGCCCCGAATCTCAAATCCGCCATTATTGCTCGTCGGGTGGAAAGTCCGGCCGAATTAGCTAATCGTTTGGGTTCCTATAAGGGTAATTACTATCATCTTGATATGACCTTAGATCAGATGATTTTCCTGCGTCCTTTGCCAGAAATAGCTAACTACAAAACCCCCATTAAAAACCTTTATTTAACTGGGGCAGGAACTCACCCCGGCGGCTCAATTTCGGGGATGCCGGGGCGCAATTGCGCTCAGGTTTTCCTGCGGGATCAAAGCACTTTTCTGCAAAGATTATTTAACTAAATCCCGTCCTCCCCAAAATACCGATCCCTCGTGGGGTGACAGAGAGCCTGAAAAGGAGACGGGGTGCGTGGTGTAGGAGGTGGGGGGTAGGTAAAAATTTTTGACTTACCCTTACAGGTCAAAACGATCGATGATTGAGAAAAGAAGGTGATTGTTTTTCTTGATAAAAGTCATCCCGGACAAGATTCAGATCAAAAGCGATCGCTTTTGCTGTTTTAATAGATTTGAGGTTGAAAATTATCGGGAATATCGAGTTCAAACACTTGGTCATGAATCCGAGCCACATAAAACCCTTCTTGCAGAATTTTTTCGCGTAATCCTGGGGATACATGAACCGCCGCTAATATGCCATAGAGTTTTTTATCTTTGTGTTCAGGGAAAAAGCTGCGAAACCGTTGCAAAATACTTTTTAATTGTGTAATAGATTCCTCTCTAGCATGACTTTTAACCTCGACGATATAGGCAGTATTTAACTCACCATTAGTATAGGCAAGGACATCAATTTCTAGGTGTTGTCCATCTTCGCTGGCTCGCACACTGGGACTAACAACTTTCATGCCGAACCGTTGTCTGAGAATCGTTTCCATTGAAGGGAGAGCAAGTCCTTCGGTAAAGCTGCCGAATTTTGCCCCGAGTCCCCCAATTTGCTGACCTAATTCTTTGAGTTGTTTGTCAGTTTTCTGCTGTTGTCGGTCAGTTTCCTTGATTTGTTGGGCGTTTTCCTTCTGTTGTTGACTAACTTCCTTCAATAGTAGGTCAGTCTCCTTCAGTTGTTTGTCAGTTTCTTTTTGAGCAGCAGTCAATTCGGCTTGAGCAGTCGCTAATTCGGCTAAGATTCGCCATACGTCTTCTGATGTAGTCGTCATAGATGATTTTTTCCCGATGTCACCTATTAACTATGTTATCGGATTTCTGTGCTTGTCGAAGACACTGGGGAGCAGACTGCTGATTCAATTGGATAAGGCGGAGGCTAATTCATAGAACAAGAATCACCGCCACCAGCGACTAACATCCCTAATACTTTGATACACTTCTCTTAAAGCGACCAGTCCCCCAAAATGAAGGATTAAAGGGACTAAGTTGGGAATAGAATTAACAATTATCTTCATTCTCTTTGATTTTTTGACTAATTCATGACTGGTTCGCTGAACGCTGGAAAATGCTAACGTTGATGGGTTATTCATTTGACAGATCATAGAGTTCTAAGCCTTGAATAAAACAAAAATCTCTCAAATTCAATGTATATAGCTTAATATTCTGCACTAATGCTGTTGAGGCAATGATAGCGTCAGGGATGTTGAGTTTGTGACTGAGGGAGTAGGTTTCCATTAAGTTAATAAATTGATTGGATATTGCGACATCTACAGGAAAGGTATGTAGCAATCCGAGATGTCTTTTGATTTTGTTTAGTTCATTTTTATTGATTGCTCCATAATATAATTCGGCTTGAGTAATGGAACTAATGGCTAGTTGATTTAGTCCAATATGGCGAAGCTCTTCGATAATTCTATGGTTGTTTTTATAGAATTAAATGAGGATATTGGTGTCACATAAAATCATCGGTTTTCTTCTCGCCATGCTGCTTCACGGATAGATTTAGGGGTAATATCCCTGTCTTCCCACAATCCTGCCAGGGCAAAGAATTCTTGCTCGTTATCAGATAATGTTGTTTGATCTTCGATGATTTCTACGGAGTCAACAAAATCTAAAGCAGTTAAAATTTTAGAGAGTGTTTCTGCTTTTTCTTGGTCACGAATGTGTACGATTAGTTGTTTCATGGTAGTTTATTTTGCATTGATTTGATATTAATGATCATTGTCTAATTCTGTTTTTAGCCAATTAAGAATCGGAGAACTATTACGAATTCCATAATCAACTAACTGTTGTGATAAATCTAAAATTTTTTGTTTAGATAGATAACCTGCATAAAAACCAACCAAGAGAATTCCTAATGTTCCTTTGACGGTTAATTCCATAGCTTTGGCAACTCTTCTTGCTAATTTCTCATCTATAATTACCCAGTCTGGTTTGATTGAAATTGCCAAGAGAATAACTTCTAATTCTCCTCGATCTAATCCTAGTAATAGCGGTTCAAGAGGAGATGATGATGCAACTTCTTGAGCTTGAATCCAATTGGCATTTTTGAGTTCTTTTGCCCCCGGTTTATTATCTCCAGCGATGACAATTTCTTGATAAACTGCCCAAGGAATAATCACTTCATTAAATAGCTGATTAAGAAGATCTAATTGATTAATCAAAGATAAGGCGATGATCGGTGTAGAATTAACAATTATCTTCATTCTCTTGGATTTTTTGGGCTAATTTACGGCTGGTTTGTATTTCTGATTCCCATTCTTCTGCTGTGTAATCAATAATGGAAAAACCATACTCAGAGAGAAGTGTATAAAATGTATATTTATCGCATCCTAATACTTGTGCGCCGATTCCTGCTGAAATTTTTCCTTCTTGATAAAGATGCCCTAATGTATAAATTATGACTTTACGAGAGAATGCTTCTTTTTCTTCTCTGGCAGCAATGAGGAGTTCTTCGGGAAATGTTACATTAATGCTCATGAGTGTTTAAAAATAATTTGTTTTTCTTGATTTTAGCAGGAATAATATCGCTAATTAATTGATGGTTGATAATTAAGATTCTCTATATTGTTCTCTTTAGTTGTTTATAAATTTCATCATCGTTTCGTTTGTCAATCAGCAAGATTTCTAGTGTTTGCTCCTCAACACGATAAACGATTCGATATTCACCAATATCGGCTCTATGATAAGAGTATCCTTTTAACTTTAGAGAATCTTGGGGATAGGGATTTGTTCTCAGTTCGGTTATTTTTGTGGCTACTTGTTTGGCGTGTTTATCTGGCAGTTTTTTTAAGCGTTTAGTTGCCTGTCGAGATAGGTTAATCTTAAGCATTTAAAATTTCTGACAGTAAAGCCTCACTTTCTGTTGTTCCGATAAAACCTTCTTGATGAGCTTTTTCTGCCTGTAAAGCCAAAAGTTGATTTTCTAACTCGGAAAATCTCTCAAATTCCTCGATTGACAGCACGACTGCAACATTACGTCCCTTTTTTGCTATCTTTACTGGTTCTCTTCGAGCCAAGTCTAACAGTTCGCCAAAGCGATTTTTTGCTTCTGAGGCTCCTAATGTTTTCATAACTAACCTTTATAGAAACTAGCCATTATGACCATTTTAGCTATTATAGCAATTATTGACAGGGCAATCACTTCCACCAGCGACTCACCTCTTTAATCCCTTGATACACTTCTCTTAAAGCTACCTCCCCTCCAAAATGAAGGATTAAAAGCAGGTTAGAAATAGTTTTAGAGTAATTCTAAGAATTCTTCGATAGTTAAACCCGCTTCTTTAACAATCCCTGCCATTGTATAAGCATTAACTGGATTTGCTCGTGGAATGGTGATAGTCTGTTCTCCATTTGTCATAGTAATATGTTTTCTCTGTCTAGTGATGCGGAATCCCGCTTTTTCAAAGGCATTAACAGCGCGTAGATGATTAATTCCAGGTAATTTTGGCCTACTTATCCTACTTCTACATAACGCACTTCAGCATCTTTGTTTAACTCTTCAATTGTCTCTAAATAGTCTTGTATCGCTTCTTTGATATTTTCTATAGCTTCTGCTTCAGTGTCTCCCTGTGACCAACATCCGGGTAAACTGGGACACCAAATTGCATAACCTTCTTCGCTTTGTTTGAGTCGAACTTGATAGCGCATAAATAGTTACTGTTATAGTTACATTATCAGTTGATCGTAGCACTTCTAATTGATTTATGAGAATCGGCTCTCCGTTACTTGTTATGGTTCGATAGGGTGGCATAAATCGACTAAATCCTTATCTGGCAAAAGATTTAATTGATTAGTTCGCTCTAGATCAAAAACAATTAACAAAAATCGCTAAATGCCTTTCTATATAAGGGTTACATCCCTTATATTCCCCGTCTATTGCATAACACCAACCGAAGAGCCCATAGAGTTTGATGAGATTGAGAAAATTTCTGGTGCGTTGAACTAAGTTGGCTATTCCTGTCGCTGTTTCAGAGGAGGGGATTGATTTTTCTCTTATTTACCCTTGACAATTAACACAGTATCTACGAAGCGGCGATCTCACTTAGACTTTAGGCAATTGGAAGTAATGTTTTGAAATTATTTTTTGGAAAAATTAATGTTTGTATTGGTTGCGCCAATCAGTATAAAACCAGCCCAATTAATGGGATCTGGATTGTTCTTCATTGTTTTCAGCATTGCTTGTCTTAAAGCCTTAGATTTATCCTGTCCAGAAATAAGATTTTTATGAAATTCTATCATTAACTCAGAAGTTGATTGATCAGGCACTTGCCATTGAGAGACAACGACACTAGGAACTCCTAAGTAAATAAAGTTGTTTGCAAAGCCAAGTACACCCTCGCTTACTGTTATTCCAAGTCCTGTTTCACAAGCACTAAAAATTGCCAATTCAGTCATCAAATTGCTTTTTCCTAAACTGCCATCATTAGTCAATAAACCATCATTATTAGTCTCTTCATTAGTTAGTAAAGCATCATTATCAGTCTGTAAAACATCATTATCTGAAGTAGCAACAATGATGGATGGATGAAGAACACCCTGTCCTGAACCAGTGACAGTCTGCTCAAATCCGTGAGTGGCAATATGAATAATATTAGCAGAAGGCATTTTATCTCGAATCACTGGCTCTGTCGCCTCCTTACCAATTAGCGGTTTTACCTTGTATAGTTTTGCGATTTCTTCTGCTTCACGTTCAGTTCCTTTAAGTGACGGAGGAGTTATCGGTAAGCTCAAATAACTTAACTTAAACTGAGGCATTCGAGGATTACCAACAACAAGAACATTTTCAATATATTTAGGCTTATTTTTGATTTTATCATCTAGAAGTTTTGCAATTTGAATAGATGGCGATATAGAGATAGTATAATTTTCAATTAAGTAATGACCATCCGCATTCATTAGCGCATTGAAAGGAACTTTATAAATATTTCCTTGAGGAATAAATACGATCTTATCTTCGGGTTTTAAAAATGTTTCAATCGGCTCAATAAAAATTTGGTATAGCTGATATAGGCATTCTTGATTATCCTTGCAACTCTTGTCATTTAAATATTGACTAGCATCATTAATTTTACCACCTCGAAGATTAAATAAAGAGGATTTAATGAGCTTATCAAAAGCAATTACTTGATGGTTGTTAGATGATTTAGTCTTTATATTATCTTCCCGTAATCCATTGGCAATTTTATTACTAATAGAAGGCGAAAAAATGGTAATGATAAAGGTTAAGCTAACTACCGTTATAGCTATACTTCTTTTCTTTAAAATAAACCATAGTAAAATAGCTAGTGTCCCACCAACTATAGGAATAAAGACCAGATTTGAGATAGATATTTTTTGAGGCTCTGCAAAAATAGTTCCTCTTGTCATTGCTGAAGTATCAAAACTTCTGGGTAACTTTTTTAGCTCAAATTTGTCAAGATTAACAGAGTTAAAATATATTTTTCCATTAGGTCTTACAACCCATATTAAGAGTTCATTATCTCGAAATTCATCACCTTCTAATAAAGAGTATTCTACAAAAGTTGTATTAAGAGATTTAGCAATTTCCTGAATTTTTTTTACTGTCAAGTTAATTTCACGATTGTCATTTAGTGAATAAGAAAGTCTTAAGGCTTTTCCTTTTTCTGCGAATAGTAAAGCCTCCTCGTATTTGTTTTGAACGACTAGATTTTTTTGCAATCCCAAAAAAGGTAAATTGTAATAAGCTACACCTACATAGTTATCTCCAAACCCTCCATATAAAATTTCTTTTTCTTTTGAAGAAACATATTGCTTAAATAATTTTTCAGATTCGGCAATTTCTCCAGTAAGCAATAAAAGAAATGGAAACGTTGGATATTTTTCTAAATCCATTTGTACCTCATTTTTGATCGTATCTCTGATGTTACTTACTCCTTGACGATAAAAAGAATCATTTTTGGTAATACGACCAAGGGTTAATAAGTATGGACTTAACATCTCTTTTGAATACCCAGCCTGAAAGTCCAATTTCATCATTTTCAACATTTTATTCGCTTTACTCTCATCACCTTTTTCCAAATAAAGACTATACATTATATTATGAAGATAAAACGAACTAGTTCCTAAGTATGTGTCAATAGAATCCCTAGCATTTTTCTGTTTTAAGACAAACTGCTCGCAGTAGTTAATCAACTTGTCCAGTGAAAAATATGATTTATAGGAGACGCACAAACTAGCTAATGCCGAGGTTTCTCCTTTGTGACTTTTCACCTTCTGAAAAATCTTTAGAGCGACTTCGTTATCCTGAAACTCAATTAAATCGTCAAGAGGGCTTCTATCACCAACAAAATCACCACTACTACTTTTGTCCCTATGACTCGATAAAATTCGCCATGCGTCTTCTTCTGTTGAGGGTGGAATATTGATCTCTTTATAAACAAAATCATACCCAGATTTCCGTCCTTTCCACCGTTCTTCAAAACCACTGGGAAGTTCAATTTGTTCACTATTTGATTGTGCTAATACTGGAAATTGTTTAAAAAATGACACACCAATTAAATGAACAGCAACAGATAAAACAATTAAGTTTAATAGTCTAATTAATTTCATAATACATACCTAAAAATGAAAACTTTTGGTTAATGTCAAAACTCTTAAGTGATCAAAAAAGCAAATTCTCGGTGTTTATTAAGGTGGAACTTAGTCTAGAATGACACGCTAAAAAGCAGGTTTTTCTGGACTTTTTTCGCTAGTATTTTGAGATTGCGGTGAAGGAATAATTGAAGAAATATCATAAAAAAATCGTTTTCCTTCCGCAAAAGTCTTAGGCGGTGTTTTTCCCCTTAAAACAGGAGGCTCTTGACTAGGTAAATGACGGCGATTTAATAGCTCTTTTAGAACATCATCAGGGTTATCTTTCGATTCTAAAGTAATTAATAAATCCTCCTCATAGCAAACTGAATTTTCTGATTTAACAGCACAGATTACAGGCACTTCCTTATTGGGAACCCAGGTTTCTAATGTGGCAACTAAATATTTTAAGCCATCACGATTATAAATTCTTTGGAATCGCCGAGAAACTTCCTCACACCTTTTTAGCGGTGGCCAATTATCACCAAAATGATTATTATCTAGCTTCCAAAGAATAATTGGAATCGATTCATCACCGGTTGCAATTGTTGCAGGAAAACTTTTTCCATTGTATTCACTTTCTCCACAGGAAAACGTAACTTTTGACGCTGGAGACTCCGAGTGAACTTGACGAGGAGAAACGTTTGTTTTCTGGGGTTCTGCTTTGGGAGAAGGATCAGGCGATGGCTTAAGTACAGATATTAGTCCAGTCACCGCAACAATAACTGGTGCAGCCGCAGTCAGAATAGCCACAACACCAGCACCAACATTATTTTTGTTATCGCTCATTAATTGATTACCTCTTTAGAAAAGATTCTTTTGGGGTGATCACCTCTTTTATTGTATATCTCTTATCCACTATTGGCAAAAGCTTAAAGGAATTTTAATTCTATGGGTTATCGTATCTTTATTGGTGACACCCCCACCCATTTCTACTACCCAAAATTTCAGCCCACCTTTGCCTTCTTTCGACTGCTCAACCACAAATTGAAACTCTAATTCAATTTCACCCACTTCAAAGCGAATCTGCTCACCCTCAGAGGCTAAAATAGATTTACTCAGTTCAACCCGCAATGCTTCTAAGGTTTCTCGAAGTCCAACTTTATTGATGTCCATAATTCTCTAGTTATTTTTGAAGGATGCAGACAAAAACCCTTTCAATTCTATCGTTTTTCTGAAACTTTAGGGCAGAGAGATTGCCTTTCTCAAATGACATAATAGCCCAACCCGATCGCTAAGGTAAGCGCGGGTTGGGAAAAGAAATCGACCTAGTATTATCTCAAGACTAAAATGACAAATTGAATTAGTATCGAGCTATTTTGCCAATACAAGGTGTCAAGATCAAACTAAGGAGCTAAACGTTGCCTTTGCCAACTGCCATCTTCTTGACGATAATAACAGAGACGATCGTGGAGACGACTGGGGCGACCTTGCCAGAACTCGATTAAACTAGGAATTAGGCGAAAACCGCCCCAATGAGGAGGACGGGGAACTTCACGACCCGCATATTCTTCTTTTAGTTCTGCTAGGCGTTTTTCGAGGATATCTCGCCCCGAAATCACTTCACTTTGATTGGAGGCCCAGGCCCCTAAACGAGATTCCCAGGGACGGACAAAAAAGTAGTTATCCGATTCCTCCTCGCTGATTTTTTCTACAGTTCCCTCGATCCTAATTTGCCGTTGCAATTCTCCCCACCAAAACACTAGGGCTGCATTGGGATTGGCGATTAATTCCTGTCCTTTGGCGCTTTGGTAGTTGGTAAAGAGAACAAAACCGCGAGGATCGAAGTCTTTTAACAGTACCATGCGGGCCCGGGGTTTACCCTCCGGGGAAATAGTGGCTAAAGTCATAGCGTTGGGTTCCAATCTTCCCGAAGATACCGCCCGTTCTAGCCATTGTTTAAATACAATGAAAGGATCGGCAGATGTTTCTGACTCTAGCAATTCTTCGAGATTGTAGTCCAAGCGCAGGTCAGCGATCGATATGTCCATGGTTTTGCTTGCTAAATTTTATCCTTTGAGATCCTACAAGATTCTACAATCATGACTATCACCTCGGCCAGTGATGCGATCGCCTCTCTTTTAGAAATGGCGGAACAGGGAGAAATTGACCCCTGGGATGTGCAGGTTATCGATGTGATCGATCGCTTTTTGGCAGAATTGGGGTTATTAAATGATCTAGATTTAGCCATGGCCCAGGCTAATTTACCCCAATCGGGACAGGCTTTTTTATGGGCTTCCATGTTAGTTTTATTTAAGGCTGATACCCTAGAAAGATTGTCTTTAGACCAGCAAGAAGAAAGTCTGATTGATGAGGAAATTAGCGATTTAGAACGGGAACTAAGAACTTTACCCCGTTATCTAGAAAATCATATTCGCCGTCGTACTGCTGCCCCACCACCGCGAAAAAGACGGGTAACTTTGCAGGAGTTAATCACTCAATTACAACAGATTGCCCTAGAGATTGAAGCTTTACCGAAACTGCCTGTAGTTGTCCCGAAACCCCGGCCCCAATCCCGACGGGAAGCGGTACAAATTATCACGGAATTGGCCCACCAAGAAAACCTGACGGAATTGGCAGCGGAACTGGACTTTTTTTTGCAGAGAAAGTTTTTTCAATTAGAGAAAAATGAGATAGAGTTTGAGTATTTATTAGATTTATGGCAAGCGGAAAAGCCTTCTAGTCACTCGGCAACACAGGAAAAGGTGGCGATTTTTTGGGCTTTACTTTTACTGGCTTCTCAATCAAAAGTGGAGTTAAAACAGGAGGATTTTTATCAGGATTTAACTATTGCTTTAATTAGGGTTTGCTGAAAAAGTTTTTTCTAGAGGCAGGGTGTGCGGTGTCGGGTGTGGGGTTTTAAGCTAAGAGGCATTACAGCTTATTGACTCCTATCTCCCTGACTTCTTTAAACATTTCTTTTTTTCTCAAACCATGTTTGTAATAATTCCCCCGATTCCTTGGCTAAAATTCCCGCGATTACCGGTAAACGATGGTTAGAAAAAGGACTATCAATAAAATTAGCCACAGTGCGGATAACTCCTGTTTTGGGATCGTCAGCACCGTACACTAATAATCCTAATCTAGCCTGAATAATTGCCCCAGCACACATGGGACAGGGTTCGAGGGTGACGTAGAGGGTACAATCATTTAAGTGCCAATTGCCTAACACTTGACTAGCGGCACGAATCGCCAGAATTTCGGCGTGAGCGGTGGGATCATGGTGTTTTTCCTTGCAATTAGCTTCTTGAGCGATTAAATGTCCCTCTTTATCCACGATAACCGCTCCCACCGGCACATCACCCCGATCCCCCGCAGTTGCCGCTAAATTTAAAGCTAACTGCATCCATTGCCGATGTTTCTCATAGGCTTTTTCATCAATAGACTTTAGATAGTCCCACATTTAGCCAGTAAATTATCTAATTTTTTCTGACCATCCAAAGCATACAAATCATCACAACCACCGATATGTTCATTATTAATAAAAATCTGTGGTACACTGCGTTTACCGTTGGACCGTTCGGCCATGGCTTGACGAGCGCTTTCATCCCCATCAATCTTGTATTCGGTGTATTTTACCCCTTTCCAACCCAGCAACCATTTGGCCCGAATACAGTAGGGACAAGTTGCCCAGGTATAAATTTCCACATTGGCCTTGATATTCTCGTTATAACGCCCAAAAAGCGAGTTAAATAGATTTAGCATCTTGTGACTACAGAAATATTTATCTCTATTTTATGGATTCTGCTACCAAAAAAGCCCGATTACGCAAACAACTAATTGCCCAAAGACGATCGCTTCCTAAGCATATTTGGCAAGAAAATAGTCAGCAACTTTGCAAAAATTTACAATCTTTACCCCTCTTTCACCACGCTAAAACCATTCTCGCTTACTTCAGTTATCGTCAAGAGCCGGATTTAAGTTCCTTATTTTGCCAACACCATCGCTGGGGTTTTCCTCGTTGTGACGGAGATAGCCTGACTTGGCACTGTTGGACTGCCGACGATCCCCTAGAATTAAATCGTTATGGCATCTATGAACCAACAGCGATCGCTCCTCTCATTTTACCAGCCGAAGTGGACTTACTATTAATTCCCGCCGTCGCTTGCGATCGCCAAGGTTATCGCTTAGGTTACGGGGGAGGTTATTTTGATCGTCTCTTACATTCCCCCGAATGGCAAGCTATCCCCTCGATCGGGATTGTCTTTGACTTTGCCTATCTCGATACCCTTCCCCTCGATACTTGGGACCAAAAATTACAGGCAATCTGTACCGAATCGAGAACCGAAATTTTTTAAGTAGGTAGGTATTAAAAACTTTCAGATCCCCCCGCCT
>NZ_CAIP01000246.1 GCF_000297435.1 Microcystis sp. T1-4
ATTATCCATGATCAGACAGTCTCTTTCTTTAATTTTTGGAAGCACTTCCTTCAGAATAAATCCTTCAAATGCTACCGCATCCACTGCACCGTATATATTGACTGATGCGACAACTTTTTCTAAGCTTGTAGCACTAATTATTGAAATATTTCCCTCTTTTTTGTGGTTTTCTTTCCCGAGATTTTTGGACAATTAAGGCTCTAGCATAGAGTCTCAAAAGGGCTAAATTTACCCCCGATTCATCCATGAAAATTAGTTTTGATTCCTCAATTTCACGCACTTAAGACCAGTAGTCCACTCTTTTTTGCTGTACCCTTTCACTTTCTTTTTCCGCCGCGTGTAGTGTTTTTTTTGAAACTGTAATTGAGTTTTTGCGTAAGGCGCCCCAGGGTGGCTCTACTGACTTTCACTTGTGTCTTTTCATACAGTAAGTCCGATAATTCTTCGAGAGTTGCATCATTGTTAGCTTCGATGATTTCTATTAAAATTATCAGTTGTTCACTATTTAACTTGGTTGGCGGACTTCCCCCTTGCGGAAGAGGACGTATATCTCTTGTTTCTTTATGTTGCTTCAATAACTTCTGAATAAAGCTTTTAGCCACGTCAAATCTCTGGGCTAGTCCTCGAATGGAAATTTTTTCTTTCTTCCAGACATCGATAATTTTTTGGCGAAAATCTACGGAATAGGGTCTCATAGGAAGCTGGCGAATTCTATTATTTGTCTATTTACCCTCCATTGTACCTCATAGATTCAAGAATTGCTATAATAGGGCAGCTTATGAACAAGTGATGCAACTTGTACGGGAATTAGGGAGGTGACAAATGATAAAAACACCCGTTGATTTATACGGTAGAGGTAATGCTACATCTCCCAGAATGGATCGTGTTCGTCCTAACAAAGATATTGCTATCTATGAAAATAATGGGCAAATATGGGTAAAAGAAACCCTTGTTGATGGACAAACACCGGGAGTAATTTCCACCTTTTCCGTTCAGGGAATAGGAAACAACTGGTGGAAACTAGATCGGGGTACTTCTATTCCCAGTGAGCTAGAATTAATTAATGATCGAGGTAATCACTGGTTATGGAAACCCTTATTTCCCATGTCAATAGAAACCTATCAACAAGCTTTAAGGGTAATTGATAAATTTTTTTATCGTGTAAGTTGAGGTAAACTATGAAAACTCTATCATTTAAAGACATCCAATTTATTATCGACGCTCTCGCAGCCCTTCTCAAAAATTATAGTGACCGTATTCAACAACTAGAAGCTCTCGAAAACTACGAAGATGAAGTTTCAGACTTAAGTAATGATTCTCTATTTTTACAAGAATTAATTACTGATTTACAAAATCAACAAACACAAGAATTGTCTCTAATTGTGCCTGAATTTGATTTGAAAAAGATGCCTTTACAAACATTAATTAAACAAGGAAAAACCCTGTCAATTGAGGAAAAATTAATCTTAGTGGAATCTCTAACTTCATCAATCCGCGAAGAATATAAGGCTATCCCAGGTTTGGTGGGTAAAATGTATTCTAAGATACATTCCTCAAGAGCGAGGGAGTGGAAGGAACCACAGAGACACAGAGGACACAAAGATCGATCGATCCTATGTAAGTTAAACTGATCACACAGAACCTAGAAGAGCCAATATAATCTAATGCTAACCTGAAATGAGGAACATAATGATTACTTATTTAGCCACCTTTCATAAAGTCCGTCGGTTGGTTTGAGCGAATCAATAGGTTAAAGAAAACCTCTCAATTTTAAGGGAAAACTAAACCCAACACCTCAATCCGTCTGAAATAGCGATCGCTATTTCGATCCTCTTATTTTTTTTGGGTTTCCTTCTTGATCTTGAGAATGGCAATATCAACTGATTTTGGTAGATAATTGAGATGGGATTTAATCCTTATTCTTCACTTAAATTAAAATCAATTCGTTGATAAATATCCAGCAATGAGATTTGAAAATCCACAGAATTAAACCTTAAAACATCATTCTCTGATTCAGATGCTTTAAACAACCATTCTCCATTATCTTGTTGATAAAATTGTTCCACATAATAACGGTATTGATCGATCAAAATATATTCCTTAAAGTCAGGAATTGAACGATAAAACTTAAACTTATCAGTGCGGTCATAATCTCTGGTTGATTTTGATAAAACCTCGACAATGATTAAGGCATTAGTTACGGTATTTGTGCCTTTTCCTTCATATAATGGTTTGCCTTTAATTACCATGACATCAGGATAAGTATAAAAGCGGTATATTGGCATCCATAACCGGACATCACTAATGAAAGTCCAATAATCTTCATTATTAATCTTAGCTGGAAAATTTTTACAGAAATTCAAAGCAATCAGATTATGATTAGTAGTTGCTCCTACCATGGGAATAATTTCTCCATCTAAATATTCATTTTTGTATTCTGCTGTTTCTTCTAGCTGACAATATTCTTCGGGTGTATAATACCGTTTTTCGATTTGAACTTGCATACTAACCTCCCTTATCTTGGTTAAATTTCCATTCAATAGCAGCCTTACTATTGACTTGTGCTGAACCTTTTTTCCCTAAAGAGATACCAGTTTTACCCCCAACTTGTAAGCCAAATTCTCAAGTAACCTGACTGGGTGGACTTACTTGGGAGATTCCCTGTTTGATCGAAGTTAATAATAATTATACCTAGTCATTGACAATATTAGTGGCTCCTGTTTGAAAAATTTTTGTTCTTTCTTCTTATTATATTCTCGAACTGCATATAAATTTTTACACTATCGGAGGCTTGTATTTCTGTGATTTTTATTAACATTTTATCCTAACCTCAATTTGTGTACAAATATTCATCGTAACCGTTCAGGTGGTGGTTGTCAAGCCGCCATTAGTATTGATTCTCTGGGAGGAATCTCCTGGGGTAGCATAAATTTAGAGGGAGAAGCATTACCTGTCCAAGTGCGAATCGCCGAGTGTCATCAATTCCCACATCAGGTGCCAAGGTAACAAGCCCTAGCTTGAAAAAAAATTTGCTAAGATATATAGCATTTCCTAAGCTAGTGATGTACACCTATTTTTCTTCCCTTTTGCCTCTTGCCTTTTGCCTAAAACCCATAACTTTTGTACATCAGGAGACTGAAAAACGCTATATATAATTAAGTAGGTAGGTATTAAAAACTTTCAGATCCCCCCGCCTATCGACACCCCCTTATTAAGGTAGGGTTGATTCATTCTCCCATCAGAATATCAAAAGTAAAAGCGATCACTATCTTTGTAAAATGAGAAGTGACCGCCAACTTTTTAAA
>NZ_CAIP01000245.1 GCF_000297435.1 Microcystis sp. T1-4
GCGGTTTCTCTATCTCTGTCATCGCAGGTGACAATAATATCGGGATAATAAAAGTGATTGCGCTTCTCTAATCTGACTTTCACATCGGCAAAATAAACCCGACAATCGGAACCCCGCAAATGATTACGAATAATTGTGTATATATTCCCCGAAACAATATTATGAGTATCCGTCGTTCCTGCCATGGCGTAAACTTGTCCATCGATATATTCATGTTTAATGGGACTGGTTTCTTCAAACTGAAGATATTCTTCTGGAGTGAGATTATTATAGTTAGATAAAGCAATCATCGTTTTTTCTGCTAGTTACAACTATATTTCAGTACCTAAGCAAAATTAATTATACATCTAAGCCGTTAGCCTTTTCCGTAATCAGTAAGCAGTATTAAGTAACAGTAACATTCCCTGATTACTGTTCACTGTTCACCGATAACCGAAAAGTCTCCTCTCTCCGAGTCTCGATTAGGAAATTAACTTTGCAGCACTAGATACCTGTTGAAATACTGTCTAGGAGAACCAGCAAAAAGAGCCTAGAATGGTTAATCTATATCCTATGACCCTTGTAACTCTCTATAACTACTGCTATGACAACCCTAATTGACTATTCAAATATTCAATCTTTACCCGAAGTTTGGTCAATAGTTGCCCAGCGTTTCCCCAATATTATCGCCCTGCACGATCCCCACAGTAAACCGGAAGTAATTCTCACCTATCGGGAACTTTATCAACAAATTCAGCAATTTGCCGCCGCTTTACAAGCATTAGGAGTCACAGAAACCGAAAATGTCGCTTTATTTGCCGATAATAGTCCCCGGTGGTTTATTGCCGACCAAGGTTCCATGGCAGCCGGGGCCGCCAACGCGGTACGATCTGCTCAAGCGGATGCAGAGGAATTAGCCTATATTCTGGCCGATAGTGACAGTCAGACGCTGATTGTCGAAAATAACAAAACTTTAGGCAAATTGCTGACGAAAATCCCTGAATTGCCACTAAAATTAATCGTGCTGCTCACCGACGAAGACCCCGCTACTGGGGCGATTTCCGTGCAGACCTTAAATTTCAAGCAACTAATGGCGATCGGGGCTGAGAACACCCTTAAACCTATCACCAAGAGCGAAAATGATCTGGCTACCCTCATCTACACATCGGGAACGACGGGACAACCCAAAGGGGTGATGTTAAGTCATGGTAATCTGCTGCATCAGGTACGCAACTTAAATGCTATCTTTCAACCGGAGCCTGGCGATCGAGTTTTAAGTATACTACCTTCATGGCACTCCTACGAGCGCAGTTGTGAGTATTTCAGTCTAGCTCAGGGTTGCACCCAGATTTATACCAGTATTCGCACTTTTAAGCAGGATTTAAAGCAATTTAGTCCGCAATTAATGGTGGGAGTTCCCCGTCTTTGGGAATCTCTTTACGAGGGTATCCAAAAACAATTTAGCGAACAATCGGCCACAAAACAGAAATTAGTGCGATTTTTGCTAGAAAAGTCGGAAAAGTACGTTATTGCTAAACGTATCGCCGATAATCTCAGTCTAGATCATCTTCACGCTTCCCCCGGAGAAAGACTAAAAGCAAGAATTCAATCCCTCTTACTCTATCCCCTCCATGCCATCGGTGATAAGCTAGTTTATGGCAAAATTCGCCAAGCAGTGGGAAATAAAGTTAAAATCTTGGTTAGTGGCGGTGGTTCCTTAGCCAGACATCTAGATACTTTCTATGAGATTGCCGGAATCCCGATTTTAGTTGGTTATGGACTGACAGAAACTTCTCCCGTCGCTACCGTCCGTCGTATCGATCATAACCTGCGCGGGTCTGCCGGTCGTCCCGTCTTTCAGACAGAAATCTGTATTGTCGATTTACACAGCAAAGAAGTCTTACCGACAGAAAAACACGGTTTAGTCTTGATTCGCGGTCCGCAGGTGATGCAGGGATACTATAAAAAACCCGAAGCAACCGAAAAAGCGATTTCTCCCGATGGTTGGTTTGATAGCGGTGATATTGGTTGGTTAACCGCTGCTGGGGATTTAGTCTTAACTGGACGGGCCAAAGATACAATTGTTTTGAGCAATGGTGAAAATATCGAACCGCAACCGATTGAAGATGCTTGTTTACGCAGTCCCTTTATCTCCCAAATCATGCTAGTGGGACAGGATCAAAAAGCTTTGGGGGCTTTGATCGTGCCTAATCTTGATATACTGGCCAATTGGGCCCAAGAACAGAAAATATCCTTAAATTTACCCGATCTTCACAGCGATCGCTCAACGATTCTTTCTAGCGATCTCTACAGCAAAAAAGTCTTAGCTCTCTACCAACAAGAATTAAAGCGCGAGGTAAGAAATCGGCCCGGTTATCGTACCGATGACCAGATTAAAACCTTTGAGTTAATTTTAGAGCCTTTTTCCCAAGAAAACGGCATGATGACCCAAACTTTAAAGATTAAACGACCGGTAGTAACGCAACGCTATCGCGATATGATTAACGAGATGTTTGCCAAGTAAATATTTCCGGCAAATATTCCCTAACCCCTTGACAAAAAGACCTTTTTAGGATAAGCAAATCATGGATGACGCACAAACCAGTTTATTACTGAAGCGCCCGGTGACAATTAAAGTCATCGTGACCCCGCGCTGGAAAGAAGAAGCACAACAGCAATTACAAGCACAAATGGTTCAAATTGACGCACAAATTCAACAATTAGAAAGCCAAGGCCAAAGAGCGATCGCCGAAATTCAGCGTCAGAGTCTGATCCCCTTACCCCCCGCGGCTGCCCAACAGATTGACAATATTCAAATCCAAGTCAATCAACAGAAAAGTGAGTTTCTCGAACAAAAAAACCAGTATCTGCAACAATTGCAACAGGTACAACTCTTGGAACTCAATCAAGAAGTCGCCCAAGCACAACTAGAAAGCTTTTTCCGGGTCGAAAAAGGCGATAACTTAGTGGCCAAAATGAATGTGGAACTCGTCCTTAGAGATGGCATCGTCGAAGAAATTCGCGGCGAAATTTAAAGCTAGGGTGAGCAGTTACCCGTCCCTGTCAAATTAAAGGCTAAAATCGGCAATAGCAAGGGAGAATACCCCTTGCTAACCGATAAAACCGCCCCTAGCTCACATCACCCCTGACATGACTTGATCGGGCCTGAAAAATATATTAAGATTCTTTATCGATCGCCCGGACAAACTCACCTATATTGTTGTATAACTTCATCGAAAATTTGCGTCTGAAACCCCGCCGTTCTAGGTTGGCTTTACTGTTAAATACTAGCGCATTTACACGATATATGCTAAAATGTGAGACATGGAAAAAGCCTATTCTTACCGATTTTACCCAACACCCGAACAAGAGTCGCTATTGCGGCGCACTTTGGGCTGTGTAAGATTAGTTTACAACAAAGCTCTCCACGAACGAACACAAGCTTGGTACGAAAAGCAAGAAAGAGTAGGCTACGCTCAAACTTCTTCAATGTTGACCGATTGGAAAAAGCAAGAAGAATTAGACTTTCTCAATGAAGTAAGCTGTGTACCCTTACAACAAGGGTTAAGACATTTACAAACAGCTTTCACTAACTTCTTTGCTGGTCGTACTAAGTATCCTAACTTT